>NZ_DBNGVP010000112.1:0-85685 GCF_057119385.1 Archangium sp.
GCGAACTGGTTCCAGTAGAAGATGCCGATGTTCCAGCCCGCGTTGATCCACGCGTCGGCCATGTTCACGTTGACGCCGTACGTGGGATCGTTCTCCGCGTAGTTGAACGTCTCGCGCTTGCCATTGACGACGCCGTCCTTCTGCCAGCCGTGCACGTAGATGACGGTGGGCTTGGCGGCGTTGAAGTAGGGATTGTAGACGCCGGGGACCGCCTTCTGGGACGCGTTGCTCAGCCCGTACCAGTAGATACCGAAGTCCAGCGTGCGGCAGTCGAAGGGCACGGCCGCGTGCGCGTCAGAGGGAATGCCCCCGCCGAGCATCACGCCCACGGCGGCCAGGGCCGACAGCAGATGGCTCTTCTTCATAGGATTTCCTTTCGTGCGGACGGCCGGGAATGGACCGTCCGAGGCAGGGGGGCAATAGTTCAATCAGTGAAAATAGTAAATGTGGCAAAACGTGAATTTATTCCCACCCTGTGCGTCTGGGATTGCCCACTGCGAGAATTTCCAATCACTGACGAAACGCTGACGCGGCGCTGACGAAGCGCTGACGGCTCTCCTGTAAATGACTCAGGGGAAGCGTGCTCGAAGCGTCTTCAAAGACAACCGGCAGCTACCCCTTGCCCTGGTCCTCGGCCTGATGGGCTCGCGGGTCAGGTGGGCGAGGCCTCGGCGTTCTGCTCCATCCGCTCGAGCGCGGAGGCATGGCCTGCGTGGCCCCTGCACGCCCCAGCCAGGAGGATGAGGAGGACCTGGCGGCGTTCGAGCTTCCGTTCTTCCAGCGCCTCGTCGTGCAGCGCTGGGCGATGGTGCTGGCCCTGACCGGGGGCGTCAAAGCTCCGAGAGGCAACTGCCCGGAGCCCCGCTCCGACAATCCCAGCGGACGTCCGCCTTGAAACGAGCCCCCGCCTGGCGGACATCAACCACGATCCGAGGGCCCAGCTGCAGTCCAGCCTCGGCGGCCTGGGCGGCGAGAGCTTCCCGAAGCCGAAGCCCACGCCGCCGCGTAGAAAAGGAAGATGCCCGGCAGCGCGATACCGGCTGGAGTGCACGAGCGCCGCGTCAGATGCCTGGTACCCGGTGAGCGGTGTAAGCAGAGTCCTGAAGGTACGAGGTCGCGTTGGAGATGATGACGCCGGTCTTGCTGCCGTCGGGGTTCGTCCATTCCGGCGTCGCCTCCAGGACTGACGCAATGCCATCCCCATCACCGTCACCCAGGTAGACGGCCACGTGCCCGTACTTCACGAGGAGATCGCCCACCTGGATGTAGGACTTGGAGATTTGCGGAATGCCATTCTTCATGTCCGTGGAGGAGGTCCAGCCGAAAGGCACTCCTGCATACTGGAACATCTTGTACACCAATCCCGAGCAGTCGAAACCTCTGACGCCAGCGGGCTGGTAGTAGTTGCCTTGACCACTGTT
Organism: Archangium sp.; assembly: GCF_057119385.1. Lineage (NCBI taxonomy): Bacteria > Pseudomonadati > Myxococcota > Myxococcia > Myxococcales > Archangiaceae > Archangium > Archangium sp. The sequence continues at coordinate 1,422 of NZ_DBNGVP010000112.1, forward strand.
GCAGCTCGCACCGTAATGCCACATCGCAGTGCTGGGGGCGGCGCCGAACCGGTAGGTTCCCGCACAGGCTCCCGTGTAGACGGAGTCGAGTGCCGCGAGGCCGTAGGAGAGCGCCATCCTGACCTTGACGGAAGGCGACGTCGACACCTTGCAGTGCTGCATGTAGAACGGGATGCCATTGGCCGGGATGCCCGCGACGAGCACCCCGTTGAGGTAGTACCTGAACTCATCATTGGGCACGATGGCCACGTGGGCGATCCCGCCCACCTTCCACTCTCCGGGCCTGGCGGTGTAGCTCTCACTGGATTGCAGTCCAACCCCTGGGCGGTAGCTTTGCACCGTGGCGGTGTGAGTAGAGCCCGTCCCATTCAGCAGATTGTTGGTGATCTGGTAGACGCCTCCGTACGCGTTCACCTTGTTCCAGCAAGCCCCGGTGTGAGGATCCGTTCGGTAGAATGTGTAGTCAGCTCGAGCGGGCGGCGTGAATGCGAAACACGAAACCACGGCCGACACGGTTGCCAGCAAAGCACCTCTGCGGGATGAGAGCATTTCGGTATGGCCTTTCGTTCAATTCACGGTGAGTGGCCCTCATGAGAGGGCCGGTGCTTCCCCCTCACAGGGGGCGGCAGGTGAGATACTGCTTGTTGTCACAGTTGGAGCCGAAGCACCGGATGCCGCGGATGAAGAAGCCAGTACGGCCGATGCTGGCCACCTGGAACGGGCTGTTCTCCTCGGAATAGGTGCCGCTCGTCCACGCGCACTGGGTGGGGGCCCGGTTGGTCTCCGTGCACCGGATGCTGAGGTTGTCGCAGAAGTCCCCATGGCACTGGATGCCGGTCATCCACTCGTTGCCGGAGCAGACGCCCTCGTGAGAGCCCTCCTCCGAGAAGAAAGGCGTGGAGGAGCTGGCGCCAAACGTGAGGCCACTCACCGCCACGCAGTCGATGGCGACGTTGTCACAGAAGCGCCCGCTACAGGCGACGCCCGCCACCAGGCGGCTGTCCAGACAGTTCACCGGCGGGTACTCCTCCGACGTGTAGGCCGTCCACAACGTGCTCTGGAGCTGCTCCAGCGGGTCCGTCCCGTTGTCAGCCGGGGTCTCCCCTCCGGGTGACATGCCGCAACCCACCGCCCCGACGTGCAGGGCCACGCCCAGCACGGTGACCTCGAGGAGGGCGCGCATCGAGAGCCAGGGCTTCATGTTCAGACCTCGCGAGCAGTGGGGGCCTCCTGGCCCACACGTGTGAAAACCGGAGTTCACGAAAAGCTGGAATCACAGTGAATCAGTTCTCACGCGGAGTAAACATGTTTTTCGTTTTTCCTGGTTCAGGGCGGGGCCCCCGGCCGAGGCCGGTGCCCAGGGCGTTCCCTGGGAGCTTGTCGGAGAACCCCACCAGCAGGAGGAGGCAAAGAGCTCCGCGCGCTTCAGCTCACCGCGACCGTTCCGGGAGTGGCTGCCGGACCAGGGGCAACTGCTGCCGCGGTACGCGAGGGAGGTATTGGGGGAGGGCACTCAACGCTCCTGGCATTGCGCAGAGCGAGGGTCATGCGGAAATCTTCCCTCATGGTCACCCCTGCAAGTGCCTGGGCTCACGGGAGGATGGACTGGGCCTTCCGGGACGCCGCGGAGACCGGCAGGTAGCACTTGCCCTGGTACTCGGCCTGGGTCTCGAAGCAGGGCGGGCGCTTCTCCAGCGCCACCCAGCACCCGCCGTTGATCTCCACCTCGCCTCGCTTGGGCCGGCAGGGGGCCTTGGCCTGGTCGCGGAAGGGACCTCCGGGCATGGGATACGCGATGGCAGCCATGCTCTCGTCATCAGGACTGAGCGAGGCGGGCGCATCGAGCCGGGCCGCGGCCTCCGCGGCCACGCCATGGGCCGTGCGGGGCTCGTGCTCAGGGCCACCGCCGAGGCCGGTGATGCCCAGCCAGAGGCCCATGCCGAGTGCCACCGTAGCGAGGCCCGCGATGGCGAGCCCCCGCCGTGAGCGCATCCACCGGCGCGAGCGTCCGAGCCACCTGCGCAGCCGGCCGATGGGCTCGCGGGTCAGGTGGGCGCGGGCCTCGGCGTTCTGCTCCAACCGCTCGACCGCGGAGGCCAGCAGATCGAGCAGCTCCGCCAGGGCCGGCAGCCGGCCCGAGGCCGGGGCGTGCCCCACCTCCAGCGCGACGTAGGGAGGCGACTCGTGCGAGGAGGCGGAGATCCGCCAGTCCTCCGTGGGCTCCCAGTCCGCACCCCGGTCGGGCATGAGCACCAGGGCCGAGGCCCCGGTATTCACGTTGTGCGCCTCGTAGACACGGCCCAGGCCCGTTCCGAGCTCCTTGTGCTTGAAGCGCCTGCCGAGGTGGAACGGCCCCAGTCTTCCGCCCTTGAAGGGTGATTCGTCGGCCATGTGCGGCCTCCTTCCGCCCACCCTTCTATCACCTCGCGAAACGGGAGGCCGCACCTCATCTGGCAGGTCACCTCACGGCGGGCCCCGTCCCTGTCCTAGATGCAGTAGTACAGCATGCTGCCGATGCCCGCCCTCACGATGCAGACCGACCCATAAGGGGAGCAGACCTGCCCACTCGGGCTGCTCGGGCACGGGGCGAAGGCGTAGCACGACGGGAAGCCGAAGGTGCCGCAAGGGAAGGGCGCGTAGGTTGTCCAATGGCAGTCCTCGGTCACCGTGACGGTGGTGGAGGTGAGCGCGGCCGAGCAGGTGGTGCGGTTGCCGGCGCTGTCGACGACCATGGGCCAGGCCTTCACCACCAGGTTGCGCGGGCCGCAGGCGATGCCCGTGGTGCTGAAGTACCAGGTGCCCGTGGTGCCCACGCGCTCCTCGGTGGTGTAGAGCGTGTCACCGACGTAGTACTCCAGCCGCACCGCGTTGGCGCCCGGGGCCGTCGTCCAGGTGCCGCTCGCGGCCATCTCGCCGTTGTACGTGCTCGCCCCCGAGACGACGAGCGAGGTGACGTACAGGCCCGAGCACAGCTCCGAGCTCTGGGTGCCCAGCGTCTCCTGCTCGGACAGGACCGGGTCGGCCTCGGTTCCACCGCACGCCACCAGCAGCCCGCAGAGCACGGCGCACACGAGCGGACGAATCGCTTCACGCATCATCGGGGTCTTCCTCCGGAGACGGGAGTGGGCTCCCGTCCTGTCGTGCCGGAGTTCCACCCTGGGGTGGACGTGTCCTACGAGCTTCGCGGGATTTCCGGCCTCACTGGGTAATTCCTATATCACCGTATGAGGCCGGATTGAAACGAAAACCGATTTTCGCTGGAATCCCGGTTCAGCGCTTGCAGGGCAGGTACAGGCCGAGCTGGGCGTCCACCTGCACGTAGATGCGCAGGAAGCTGGGGTGGGGGTAGATGCCCGTCACCTCGGAGCGGAGCACCTGGCCGCGCACGCAGCCCATGTCCTCCGAGAAGCTCATCTCGGTGGACATCTTGTCCTTCACCGCGGCGAGCCGCTCGGAGATGTCCACGCGCAGCGCCTGCCGGGCCTGGTCGCGGATGGACTGGTAGTCCAGGGCGAACTTGAGCTTGAGCAGCTCGCTGGCCGTGCCCGGGGTGATCTCCAGGTCGGGCACGGAGATCTGGTTGTCGATGACGTGCGGATGGCCGGCGAAGAAGAGCTCGCCCTTCATGGGCACGGAGTAGCTGCCCACCTTGGCGTTGCCCCCGAGGTTCATCTTGATGACCACCGTGTCATCCGAGGGGTAGACCTGGGGGTTCTCCATGTACAGCTCCGGGTGCGACTCGGAGAAGTGGAGCCGGCCCTTCATGGAGGCCTCGAGCGCCTTGGACAGCTCCTCGTAGCGGGCGGCCACGGGGATGACGACCTTGAAGGGGCCGGAGGGCAGGGTGGAGACGTTCTGCAGCAGGGGCATGGCCACCTGCGTGGCCGGAGGCGGAGGCGTGCCGGCGTCCGTGCTGGTGCCTCCGTCGCCAGGCGCGGTGGCGGTGGACACGGCCGTCTGTGTCTGCATGCCCGCGTCCGGGACCGGCGTCCCACCATCCGTGCCCGTGGCGCCCGGGGTGTAGCTGGCGAACTGCGGGGTGCTCCCGGGAGCCGCCGTGGGGCTGGCCGTCTGGAGGCCCGCGTCGGTGGCCGGAGTGCCGCCGTCGGTGCTCGCGGGGCGGGTGAGGCTCGCCACCGGGGTGCATGGCAGCGTCACCGAGGGCATCACCACGATGCCGAGGTCCTTCTCGAAGCCATCCGCGAGCACGGTGGGGGCGGCCTCCAGGCTCGTCACCTTCAGCTCGGCGCAGGCGTACTGGTCCCCGCCCACGGGAATCTCGATGGGGCGGGCGAGCCGGGCGAAGGCACTGGAGAGCAGCGGGCGCACGTCGAAGCGGAACTCCTCGAGCGTCTTGCCGATGAGCTCCTTGAGCTTGGCCTCGAGGGCACGGTTGACGGCGTCCACCGGGCCGGCGGCCACCACCTGCACCTCGGTGGATTGCAGCAGTGCCTTGAAGTCCGCCGTCATGACGGGCTCGCCGGCGATGGTGACGGTGATGGGCATCTCCCGCTCGCCGAGCATGTTGAAGCGGCCATGGACGGGGACGCCCACCACCACGCGGCCGCGGTCGAACTTGATCGTCAGCGGCTCGCGCTGCCAGGTGTAGTGCAGCGTCTGGCCGGCGAAGAGCTGGGCATCGCCCTCGCCCGAGCGCGGCAGGCTCTCGGCCAGCTTCTTGAGGAGCCCCTCGCGGAAGATGGTGGTGTGGATGACGATGCGCGAGGGCGGAGGATCCGACACCGGGCGCCCACCGTTGGCGGCGGGCGGAGGCGGCTGCAGGGTCTGCGACTCGATGCGCGGGCCGGCGCAGGACACGAGGGCCAGCGACGCGAGGAGCGCGGGGAACGGACGAAAGCGCGACTGAGGCATGGCGAGGAAATACACCGCGAGTGTGGGCGCGGAGCATAGCCCAATCCGGTGGCTTTCCGCAGGGGGGAGTGGCGGTGATATTCGCGCCGTTCTGGCTGGGTCCGTGATGGTACGGTGAGGGGGGAGGCCGCACCGTTCCATCCAGCAGGGGTGAGCGCATGCTTCTTCCTGTTGCTGCGTGGTGTGGCATGGTGTTCCGGTTTTGTTCCCGCGCACGGGGGGGCACATGAGTCATCCGGCCATAGAGAACAGGACGCCGTTCGTCTTCGAGCCGCTGGCTCTCGCCGATGAGCAGATGCGTCCCTTGTTGGTGCTGGTGATCAAGGGGACCTACGCCATCGGTCCCCGAGGTTTGCAGCTGGCTGCGGAGCAGGCGCCTTTGTGCCTGGCTGGCCAGCATTGGGGTGAACCGGAGAAGTCCAGTTATCGGTACGAACCGGAGTGTGCCTTCATCAAGCTGACGACGGATGTGGTGCTGGTGGGCCACGTTCATGCCCCAGACAAGGACACGCGAGAACTGTTGTTGTCTCTGCGGGTGGGTCCCGTACAAAAACATGCGGCTGACCGGTCATCCGCTTCGAGGCATCACGGAGGGATTTCGTGGTCTCGGCTTGTATCTGCGCCTCTCCACGCACGCTCTCGCCGATCTGCTCTGGTATTCCGGTCTCCAGCAGGCCGAGCAGGGCTTCTGGCGCAATACAGCTCTCTACATGGGCCTCTCTCCCACTCGGGATGAGTCCATTGATTTCTACGATGACCTTCTGGAGGAGCAACTGGTGGAAGAAGCTGCCCGGCACGTGGGGCTCCCCATCGCTGCGAAGGACCGCGTCACCTTCTTTCAGGGGCATGCCTCCGCGCTGGTGGCCCTTCACCAGGCCGCGTCGGCCATCCAACAGGGTCATCTTGAACGCGCCATCATCTGTGGCGTCGACAGCCTGGTGGGTCCTGATGAGTTGCAGGTGCTCTACGAGCAGGAGCGGCTCAAGACACCAGCCCGGTCACGCGGTCTGATGGCGGGTGAGGCATCCGCGGCCTTCCTGGTGGAGCCGCTGTCGCTGGCATTGCGGAGACAGGCGCCGCTGCAGTGCCTGGTGGGGGCCATCGAGGTGGGACAGGAGCCCAGGCCCCGAGCGGAAGGAGGACTCCCCATGGGCCTCGAACTGTCCAAGGTTATCGATCGGAGTCTGCGCTCGTCCTCGCGAGTGGGGACCCTCTACGGTGATTTGAATGGCGAGGATTCCCGAGCGAGTGAGTGGGGCGGGGCCCGCGTACGGCTCCAGAGCAGGCATGACCTGTCCGGGGCCGTGGAACTCTGGCCCGCCACGTCTCTGGGGGACACGGGGGCCGCGAGCGGGGCCCTCTCCGTAGTGGCGGCGGCACGCTCGCTCTCCCGCGGTCATACGGCACCAGGGGAGGTGCTTGTCTGGTCCAGTGCGGACTCGGGCGAGGTTGCCTCGGCACTGCTTCGCCGCCACGAGCCTTCCAGGATGTCGTCTTCACTTCCGAAGCATTAGGGGAGGCGAATCAATGAGCGAGAACAATCCCAACAACCGGAGCCATGCGGACCAGAGGGCGCTGGTGAACCGCCATGAGCGGAACCCGGGTCCAAACCGGCCCTGCTTCTGGAAACACAACTACGGCCAGAGCAGCGACACGTGTATCCGCATCAGCCAGTCCGAGACCGACACCCATTCCTGCCACTACCAGGAGAACAGCGTCGACAAGGCAGAGGCCCACCCTGAGGTCTATAACACGCGCAAGGGCAAGGGAAACCGGCAGAAGGCCGAGGAACTGGGCTACATCCGTGGTGGCCAGGTGAACAACGACACGGAGGAGTACACCTCCGGTGCCGCACAGGTGGGTGAGCAGAAACTTCAGTCCACCCTTGCTCAGGGCAAGAGCATGGTAGATGCCTTGCGCAAGAAATTGAATTTCCTGAACGCATACCGGGGTAGGTACGGCAAGTCCCTGCACTGGCTCGTGTTGGATCCCCAGGGCTGGGACGTGGGATACAGGGCCGGTGTGAGTAGCGAGAAGTTCCGAAATGTCTATGGCGGGAACAAGAAGAATCGGAAGAGGAGCTTCGCCAACTACTTCAGTGAACTCGTGGCCCGGTTTGGACGGCGGCCCAAGAATTTCGCCATCAGGAAGAGCGTGGCCGAGCCGGGCCTCGGGCAGTGGTACCCCTATGAGCACGATCATCATCACCTGCTGCCGGTGAGCGCCTTCCAGCAGTATGTGCTGAACAAGCAGACGAACAACGGCATCGACTACATGAAGCGGGCTGCGGTCGTCATGAAGTCCACCTGGAATATCCACCACCAGGAGAACATGATGATGCTGCCTCGAGAGGTATTCGTGGCGCGCATCCTGGATCTCCCAGCGCACATCCCCTGGCAATCCGGTGCCGACCACAAGGGCTACTCGCTCACATTTGAGAAGCGGTTGGACCAGGTGCGGGCCCGAATCGATCGGGCCCTCGCCATCGAGAACAAGCGGGAGCGGCACGAAGCAGTCACCAAGGCCGCGAACGACATCAAAAGCATGCTGGAGGCCATGTCGCGCAAGGCACGACAGAACCTTCTGGACGATGGCTTCTTTGTGATTGAATCGTGAGGAGACACTCCTCTCCGAGAGGGAAAAATGGCCCACGGGTACCTGTCGATCTACCTCAACACTGATCGGCGCAACGCGATCATCAAGGACATCGGCGAGCGGGTCGCCAAGAGCTGGGAGCTCACCGAGGGCACTGTCCTGAAGGACTCCCTCCCCGAGTCCACGACGTTCTCCCTCTCGCAGGATAGCGGGGATATTCTGTGTGACTTCATCCCCAACATCAGCTCGGTGCTCGTCATCTCCTCACGGGCGAGGGAGGTGCTCGAGGCGCAGGGCCTTCGCCAGGAAATGGAGTACCTGCCCATCACCGTGCTGGACAGGCGCGGACGGCCCACCAAGAGCCGGTATTATCTGGCCAACGTCTTGCGCAAGGTTGCCTGCATGGACCGCGAAAAATCCGAGTTCGTTCCGGGCAGCGATGAAGAGATCCTGGTAGTCGAGCGGCTCAAGCTCCAGGAGGAGCTCATCCCGCCCGAGACGCGTCTCTTCCGTCTGGGGGAGTGCCCCGAGGTCATCATCATCCGCTCCGATCTGTTGCAGCACATCCAGGCCGAGAATCTCACCGGGCTCGTGGTGCGCGAGCAGGGAGAGGACATCTATTGAAGCCGCGGACGTCAGTGTCCTCGCGGGAGGAATGATGAGCATCCGGGAGCTCGAATTCACCGTCAGCAACCTGAGCCAGATCCTCGCGCTGCGGCTCGAAGCGCTGCGCAAGAGCGGGGCGGTGGATGCCAACAAGATCCTCCAACTCGCGAGCGACTACCGGCGGCTGGGGTGCGGATTGTTGCTATCCTCCTACGATGTCGAAGGATTCTGTGGCCACCTCTTCCTCGCGGCGGATGCATACCTCCAACTGCTGGAGCGCAAGTCCGTGAGTCCTGGGCTCGATCCGTACTACCTGGCTCGGAGCCGGGCCCAACCCCTGCTCGACGCGCTCGCCCTCGGCGACATGACTCTGGCCGGGCGCATTGGCGAGCGGATGGAGCCCCGGTGGGCAGAAGGCATGGAGTACGAGGAGGACTTCTGCTTCTTCGAGCTCCTCCCGCTCCTGGCCTCGTCCACGGGCAGCGAGGAGCGCGCGTTGAAATGCCTGGAGCGTATGGAGCGGGCGCTCGAAGGGGTGGCGTACCCCCGCTATGAGGCTGTGGCAGCCCTGGTGCACAGGGATCCGGAGCGCTTCGAGGCCGCGCTGTTGGCTTTGTGTGAGGAGTGGCAGTCCCAGGTCCGTCTGCAGCGGCAGTCGGGGTTGGGAGATCATGTCTTCCTGCTCACCGAGGCCAACGTCTTCATTGAGGGCCTCGCTCTCGTGAGGCTGGCCAGTGGCAGGGGAATGCCCACCCGGTCTCAGTACCCCTTGATTCCTCCCGTCGTCCTGGCTGGGCGGCCACGGCCCCATGCCCGCGTGATGCTCTGGGGGTAGAATGGCGGAAACCCAACCGGTGCCGGAGGTGGCTCCATGGCCAATACAGTCGGTGTGAACAAGATGTCCGTGGTGACGAAGGACAGCAACGGCACCACGGTGGCCTTCCCGGATGTCTGCAAGACGCCCACCCCAGGCGGGCCGGTGCCCATTCCCTATCCCAACGTCGCGCGCTCGTCGGATACCGCCAAGGGCAGCAAGACGGTGACGGTCGAGGGAAACCCGGTGTGCGTCAAGGACTCGAATTTCAGCACCAGCACCGGCGACGAGGCGGGCACGGCGGGTGGTGGTGTGGCCTCGAGCAAGACCCAGGGCAAAGCGGAGTTCGTCAACTACTCCTTCGATGTGAAGGTGGAGGGCAAGAACGTCGCCCGCGCCTTCGATTTGATGCTCCACAACGACAAGAACACTCCGCCCTTTCCCGTGATGCAGCCACCGGTGATCGCCCCGGGAAAGGAGAAGGAGAAGCCGGAGTGCCTCGTGTGTGAAGAGGACTACGAAGGCTGAGCACGGGCTTCAGGCGAACCTGGCGGAAAAGCGTGAGACAAGATTTGCTGCCGAGATGGGATGTCTACGAGGAGCACCTGGACGAGGCTGCTTTCTTGTGGGGGCAATGGGAACGGGCCCTGGTCGCTCCTGACTTCAATGTGGAGGAAACCTCTGGCCCTGAGGCGCGACTGCTGGCTCATGTCGAGGGGCTCGCGGAAGCGGGTGCTCCCGTCGCGGAGCGCCTGTTGCGGCCCGCGCTCGAGTCCGACGAGCCGGAGCGGCTCTCCTCAGCCGCTCTGGCCCTGCTCGCCAGTCACGAGGCCAGCGCCATGGAGGACCTGCTCCAGGTGCTGAAAAAGGGCGAGCCCGGTTCGCGTGCACCCATCCAGAGAGCACTGGAGGTATGGACGTGGCAGGCGTGTGCCGAGCGCATGGATATCCTCCTGGCGTCTCCCGAGCCCGTCCTCCAGGCGTTGGCGCTGGAGGTGCTGGCTTTCCATGATGTGGTGCCCCCCTCCGAGGTGCTGGACAGGATGCTCGTGCACGAGGAGGCGGCCGTGCGCGTGGCCGCTTGGCGATGTGCTCGTCTCCAAGAGGGCGGAGTCCGGCCAGCGGTGCTGTCTGCCTCGCTCAATTCCGTTCATCCGGCCGTCAGAATGGCCGCGATTAGAACCGGGCTCCTTCAGGGCTCGCGTGCCGCATGGGAGGCCTGCAAGGAGATGGCCTCCGCTCAGGAGATGGGCCGTGCGGAGGCGTGGGTGCTCCTGGCTCTCGGAGGTGGCGACGGAGAGCTTCAAATGTTGCTGAGTGCTCTCGAGATACCGTCGCAACGTCCTGGTGTCCTCTGGGCATTGGGGTTCAGTGGGCGTGTCGATGCCGCGGAGGCCTGCCTCGGGTTGATGTTCGAGGCGCCAGTTGCGGCACTGGCAGCGGAAGCCTTCTCCTCCATCACAGGTCTGGCCATTCAAGGCCCCTATGCGGCGCCCAGCTCGGATGACACTGAGTCCGCGCTTCCTCCGATTGAGGAGGATCTCGATGCGGATCTTTCACTGAAACCCGAAGCCTCCCTGGCCGTTCCAGCGATCGACGCTGTCTCCACCTGGTGGCAGCAAGCTCGTAAGGGCTTCGCGCGAAGCGAGCGATATCTCCATGGGCAGCCGTTCGACGTGGAGCTGCTGTTGAATGCGATCGAGCGCGGACCCATGCGACGTCGCCACGTGCTGGCGCTTGAATTGGCCATTCGCAGCAGGGGCACGTGTCGTGTCCAGACAAGGGCGTTCACCCGCCGCCAACGGGTTGAAATGGGGCGGCTTCGTGCCGCTCCCTCCATCCCAATGGTGCGGCAGCCCCTCTCGCAGATGCTCAGGTAATGGGTGTGGCGCTCATGTTCAATCCACCGAGCGGGGACGACCGAGTAACTCCAGGGGCGCACTTTCGCGTCCTCCCGTGATTATCAGCAGGCGAAGCAGCCCTCGCCGCAGGGGCGGGCCACTCTGCTTGAGGTGTTCGCAGCATCTGGCTCACCGCTGACAGCCTTACCTTCTCCCTTCCGGGGCGAGTTGGAAAAAATCGACGGGAAGAAGCGGGCAGGCATGCTCGTTGGAGCAGGGATTTTCCGTATTCACCCCAGTCTGGAGGCATCTCCTTCATGCGTCAGTTTCTCTTCGCCAGCGCGGGCGTGGCCGCGCTCGTGTCCGCCGGGTGCGCGACGACCAGCCAGGAGGTCCGCGAGGCGGCTCCCTCCGCTCCGGCCGCCCAGGGCGCCCCCGCCGCCCCGAGCGCCCCGGCCGAGGCCGCCCCGGTGCGGAACCCGCTGCTGGTCCCATGGACCGGTCCGTACGGCGGGGTCCCCCCGTTCGACAAGGTCCGCGTCGAGCACTTCAAGCCCGCGCTCGAGGCCGCCATGGAGGAGTTCCGCCAGGAGATCGCCGCCATCGCCAACGAGCCGGCCGCGCCCACCTTCGAGAACACCATCGCCGCGATGGAGTCCGCCGGGAAGACGCTCGACGACGTGGAGACGCTCTATGGCATCTGGGGCTCGACGCTGAGCGGGCCGGAGCTCCAGGCCATCCAGCGCGAGATGGCGCCGAAGCTGGCCGCCTTCTCGGATGAGATCACCCAGAACGAGAAGCTCTTCCGGCGCATCGAGGCCGTCTACCAGTCGCCCGAGAAGGCGAAGCTGACGCCCGAGCAGCAGCGCCTGACGTGGCTGCGCTACACCCACTTCGTCCGCGCGGGCGCGAAGCTCGACGCCGAGGCGAAGAAGCGCCTGGCCGGCATCAACCAGCGCCTCGCCTCGCTCTACACCAGCTTCAGCCAGAACGTGCTGGCGGACGAGGAGAACTACGTCGTCGTCCTCGAGTCGGAAGCGGATCTCGCGGGCCTGCCCGACTCCGTGCGCGCCGGTGCGGCCGCCGCGGCCGAGTCGCGTGGCATGAAGGGCAAGTGGGCCGTCACCAACACGCGCTCCTCCATGGAGCCGTTCCTGACGTACTCGGCCCGGAGGGAGCTGCGCGAGAAGGTCTGGCGCAACTACGTCAACCGCGGGGACAACGGCGACGCCCGCGACAACAACCAGATCATCACCGAGGTGCTCCAGCTGCGCGCCGAGCGCGCGAAGCTGCTGGGCTACCCGACGCACGCCCACTGGCGGCTCGAGAACGCCATGGCGAAGACGCCCGAGCGCGCCATGCAGCTGATGGAGGCGGTGTGGACGCCCGCCGTCGCCCGCGCCCGCGAGGAGGTCGCCGACATGCAGGCGATCGCCAACAAGGAAGGCGCGAAGCTGAAGATCGAGCCCTGGGACTACCGCTACTACGCGGAGAAGGTCCGCAAGGCGAAGTACGACCTGGACCAGAACGAGGTGAAGCCGTACCTGCAGCTGGAGAAGCTGCGCGAGGGCATGTTCTGGGTTGCGGGCGAGCTGTTCGGCTTCTCGTTCACGCCGGTGAACGACGTGCCCGTGTACCACCCGGACGTGCGCGTCTGGGAGGTGAAGGACAAGGCGAGCGGCAAGCACGTGGGCCTGTGGTACTTCGACCCGTACGCGCGGCCGGGGAAGCGCTCCGGCGCGTGGATGAACGCCTACCGCAACCAGGAGCGGTTCAAGGGTGAGGTCAGCACCATCGTCTCCAACAACTCCAACTTCGTGAAGGGCGCGCCGGGCGAGCCCGTGCTCATCAGCTGGAGCGACGCGGAGACGCTGTTCCACGAGTTCGGCCACGCCCTGCACGGCCTGAACTCCAACGTGACGTACCCGACGCTCTCGGGCACGGCGGTGGCGCGGGACTACGTGGAGTTCCCCTCGCAGTTGCTGGAGCACTGGCTCTCCACGCCCGAGGTGCTGAACACGTACGCGCTGCACTCCCAGACGGGCAAGCCCATCCCCGCGGCGCTGGTGGCGAAGATCGAGAAGGCCTCCACCTTCAACGAGGGCTTCGCCACGGTGGAGTACCTGTCGAGCGCGCTGATCGACATGAAGCTGCACCTCGCGGGCAGCCAGAAGATCGATCCGGACGCGTTCGAGCGCGACACGCTGGGAGCGCTCGGCATGCCCAAGGAGATCGTCATGCGGCACCGCACGCCGCAGTTCGGCCACGTGTTCGCGGGGGACGGGTACTCGGCGGGCTACTACAGCTACCTGTGGTCGGACACGCTCACGGCGGATGCCTTCGAGGCCTTCACCGAGGGCAAGGGCCCCTACGACCGGACGGTGGCCGAGCGCCTGCGCGAGAACGTCTTCTCCGTGGGCAACACGGTGGACCCGGCCGAGGCCTACCGGAGCTTCCGCGGCAAGGACGCCGGCATCGACGCGCTGATGCGCAAGCGCGGCTTCCCGGTCCCGGGCGCGGCGCGGAAGAAGCCGGCGAAGTGAGCTGAGCCGGGCTGTTGTCTCCGGGGCCGGAAGCCGCTGCGCGCCAGTGGCTTCCGGCCCCTGTGTTTCGTGCGGGACGCTTCAGGCGGAGAGGTGCTCGATGAGCGTCTTGGTGCCGATGCCGATCAGCACGATGCCGCCGATGATGTCGAGCTTGCCCTCCAGGGACTGTCCGAACCGGCGTCCCACGCTCACGCCCAGCAGGCACAGGGCGAAGGTGACTCCGCCGATGATGGCCGCCGCCGTCACCAGCCGCACGTCGAGCAGCGGCAGCGTGATTCCCGCCGCGAGCGCGTCGATGCTGGTGGCCACCGCCATGAGCGCGAGCGTCCCGAACTGGAACGGGTTGCGCTCGGGGGCCTCGCCCGGCTCCTTCGCGTCGGGAACCCCCGGGTGCTCGTGGGTGATGGCCTCGTGGATCATCTTCCCCCCGATACCCACGAGCAGCACGAAGGCGACCCAGTGGTCCCAGGCGGAGATGACCTTCTCGAACTGGGACCCCAGCGCCCAGCCGATGACCGGCATGACGGCCTGGAAGAGGCCGAACAGGAAGGCGAGCAGCAGGGCGTCTCGTGCGCGGACGCGCGGCGCCGACATGGCGCTCGCGACGGACACGGCCGTGGCGTCCATGGCCAGTCCCAACGCGAGCAACAGCAGTGTCAACAGCGACATGCGGCCCTTTTGCCCCATCCCCGCGTCGCGCGAAAGCACCATGACGATGCTTTCGCCGCTCACAAGGGGGAGCCGTTGTAGGCGCCCGTGGCCGCGCCATAGCCGATGAAGACGCTCACCATGTGGTTGCGCAGCATGGAGCGGGACTCGGCGCCCACCCAGAAGGTGGCGCTGCCGTTGTAGAGGTGGTTGGCGGGGCCGTGGCGGGGGAGGGTGAGGGCGAGCGCCACGCCGAGGGCGAGCTCGTCACTGGTGTGGCCGGCGAGGGAGAGGAGCGGCTGGAAGCCGCTGAAGTGTTCAGCGGGGAGGCTGCCCTCCTCGCCCTGGAGGACGGCGGCGAGCCAGATGGGCCGGGCCCAGACGCGCAGGCGCAGCATGTCGCCCAGGTTCATGGCGGCGGTGGCCTGGAGATTCAGGGTGAAGAAGGCGGGGGAGGCGAGCGGCTTCTGCCCTCCGCCCTGGATGCCGGCACCGCCCAGGAGGCCGAATCCCACGGGGCCCAGCCAGTACCCGAGGCCGAGGCCGAGGCTGTGCTCCCACAGGTCGGTGGGGCCGTACAGGGCGAGGTCGCTGGAGAAGGCCAGGGGAAAGCCCTCGAAGGCGACGCAGTCATAGCGCAGCCGCCCGCCGAGCCGCGGGCCGGGTTCGAGGCCGAGGCCCGGGGCGTTGTCCAGGTGGGTCACGGTGAGGGCGGCGTTCAGGTCACTCAGGACACTGAGGCCCTCGGCGCGCGCGGTGGGCGCGGCAAGGACAGACACGAAGAAGGCAGACACGCGCAGGAGTCGGAACATCCGGGAGGGCCCTTTCACCCGAGGAGGAGACAGGGCGTGAGGGGCCGCCGTCAAGGTGCCGGGCCCTGGGAGGGCGGCGCGTTCCTGGGCAGCACCATCGTGAATGCCGCGCCCTTGCCGGGCTCGCTCTGGACGCGGATCGCACCGCCCATCGCCTCCACGAGGGACTTCGTGATGTAGAGCCCCAGGCCCAATCCCCCGTAGTGGCGCTCGGAGACGGCCCGCGCGAAGCGCTCGAAGATGCGCGTCTGATCCTCCGGGGCGATGCCGATTCCCTTGTCCTCGACGGTCAGCTCCACGTTGTCCGGGTCCGCCACCAGCCGCAGGGACACCGGCTTGCCCGCTCCGTACTTGAGGGCATTGTCCACGAGGTTCACCACCACCTGCTCCAGGCGCGGTGCGTCCCAGCTGCCCGGGAGCGACGGGGGCGCCTCGACGTGCAGCGGTGTGCCCGCCCGGGCCGCCTGCTCCTCGTGCCGTGATGCCACCTCCCGGAGCAGGGCCGCGAAGTCCATGGCGCGGGGGTTCAACACCATCCGGCCCGCGGAGATGCGTGACACGTCCAGCAGATCGCCGATCAGCTCCGCGAGCCGCTTGACCTGGCCGAGCCCCACCGCCACGTGGGCCTGGACCTCGCGCGCGAAGGGAGAGCCGGGCTGTTGGGCGGCGCGCCGGGCCAGCATCTGCAGCTTGAGGGTCAAGGGGGTGAGGGGGGTCTTCAGCTCATGGCTCGCGACGGACAGGAACTCGTCCCGCAGCCGCACGGCCTCCTGGGCGCTCTTGTAGAGCCGCGCGTTGTCCACCGAGAGCGCCACGCGCCGCGCCAGCTCCTCCGCGACGGACTTGTCCGCCGCCGTGTAGTGGCGCCCCGAGCGGGAGGTGAAGAAGCTCATCACTCCGAGCATGCTCTCCCGGGCCACCAGCGGTACCGCGATGCAGGAGCGCGGCCGCGACTGCTCCCGCCGGCACGGGAGCTCCCCGGTCCGCTCGTCCCGCGGGAGGCAGCCGGGCGTGAAGTGCTCGATGAGCAGCGTCGAGGTGCCTTCCGGCATCAGGCTGAAGCGGGGGCCGGGCGGGGCCAGCGTCGTGTCCTCGGACGCGGCGTGCACGGCCCGTACCCGTTGAAAGGAGCCGTCCGCCTGGCGCAGATCGACGAAGCACCAGTCGGCGAACACGGGCACGGCGAGCCCGGCGGCGGCGGTGAGTGTCTCCGTTTCGTCCAACGAGGTGCCCAGCTCGGCTCCCGCGCGCGCCAGCAGCGCCAGCAACTCCTCGCTGCGCTTGCGGTCGGTCATGTCGATGACGGAGCCGATGTAGCCGAGCAACGCGCCCGAGCCGTCGAAGCGGGGCAGGGCCGACACGCTCACCCAGCGGTACTCTCCATCCTCTCGCTGGAGGCGGTGGTCCAGCCGGAGGGGCTCCCGCCGGGAGAGCGC
This sequence comes from Archangium sp., assembly GCF_057119385.1. NCBI lineage: Bacteria > Pseudomonadati > Myxococcota > Myxococcia > Myxococcales > Archangiaceae > Archangium > Archangium sp. The sequence goes on from NZ_DBNGVP010000112.1 coordinate 17,592, forward strand.
CGCCAGGACGTGCTCCTTCAGCGCCGTCACGTCCTCGGGGTGCACGGCCTCCAGCCAGCGGTGCCCCAGGCTCTCGGCCTCGCCGCGTCCGGTGAAGGCGTACCAGGGGCGGTTGAAGTACGTGCAGCGCAGGGCCTCGTCCGTCATCCCCAGCATGACGGGCGCGTGGTCGGCCATGTTCCGGAAGCGGGCCTCGCTCTCGCGCAGCGCGGCCTCCACCCGCTTGCTCTCGTCGATGTCGATCGACGTCCCGAACCACTTGGCCACGCGGCCGTGCTCATCCTTCCAGGGGATCGTCCGGGTCAGGTGCCAGCGGTAGCTCTGATCCGAGCCCCGCAGGAGCCGGAACTCGCCCTGGAAGGGCTCGCCCCGCTCCAGGCACTGCCGCCACTGCTCGGCATGGGTGGCGAGATCCTCCGGGTGGGTGGCGTGGACCACCTGGTCGAAGTCCAGGCTGCCCCGGGGGAGGCCGGTGTACTCGTACCATTGCCGGTTGTAGAAATCGTTGCGCCCATCGGTTCCGGCGCTCCACACGATGGCCGGGATGGAGTCGGCCAGCCGTTGGAGCCCATTCTCCGCGTCCTCCGCCCGCTTCCGGGCGAGCACCAGCTCCGTCACGTCGAACGCGAAGGTGGCGACTCCCTCCACGCGGTTCTCGGCATCGTACGTGGGTTGGCAGACGAGGTTGAGGAAGGCCTCCCGCGTGGACCCCCGTGGTTGGAGCAACCGCACGGCGACCTCCCTGGCCGAGACGCTCCTCCCCGTGGTGTAGACCTGATCCAGCATCCTCAGCAGCTCGTGGTGCCCGGCCTCGGGCATCACCTCGCGCAAGGGCCTGCCCACCACCTCGCGGCCCGTCATCAGCTCGCCGTTCAGGGCGTTGGACAGCACGCAGACATGCTCGGGCCCCCGGAACAGGGCGATGTACGCTGGCGCATCCTTCAGGAGCGTATGCAGGCGGATGCGCTCCGCCTCGGCCTGCCTCCGGGCGGCGTGCTCGCGCTCGAGCAACTCCACCCGCTCGGCGTTGCTCCTGCGCAGGGTGACGTTCAGCCAGGTGATCAGCGTCGCGATGAGCGCGAAGAGTCCCAGTGTCAGCAGGTTTCCCGCGCGCGGCCCGGACGGCGCTCCGGGGGCCAGGAACAAGCGACCGACGAGCAGGACGGAGAGCGAGATGTTGGCGATGGCCGGCCCCCATCCTCCCCACCACCCCGCCACCATGATGGCGAGGAAGAAGAGCATGAAGGGCGCGATGTGCAGCAGGGGCCAGAGCGCCTGCTCGGCCAGGGCCGCGAGAAGGCAGCTCAGGAGGGCCACCGCATAACGCCCCGGGAGGGAGGCCAGTCGCCGGCGTCCCACGGATGTCCTGGCAGCGCGTGACGCATTGTCTCTCATGACTCCGTAAGCCTTGCCATCTCCTCCATCCCCGCCAATGCCCCTCGGGCCGAGGCGAGACTCGCTCGGGCGTGCGGTCCCGCGGCACCCCCGGATGCACGAAGGCCCCGGGTTCTGGTGAACCCGAGGCCCTCGATACCCTCACCCCGGGGGGCTTGCCCCCCCTTTGAACGACGGGGGGATCCTCTCCCGGAGGGAGAGGGGAGCTGTGCTCGGTGGGGTGTTCTGTGCGGGGAGGCTACGCCGCCGTGCGGTGCATGTACTCGATCAGGTCGATCTTCGTCACGATGGCGAGGATCTTCTCGCCTTCCTTCACCACCGCGACCTTGTCCTGGTTGAAGACCTCGCGCAGCCGGTTGAGGCTCGTCTCCGGCGACACCACGCCCTGCAGCGGCGCCACGATGCTGTCGATGGTGTCCGCGAACTTCGCCTTGTTCGCCACCAGCGCGTTGAGCAGGTCGTACTCGTGGATCATCCCCACCGCCCGGCCGTCCTCGCTCATCACCGGCATCTGGCTGATGCCGTGCTGGCGCATGGCCTCCACCACCTGGTCCACCCGCTGGCCCTTGCGCGCGGTGATCACCGCCCGCTTGCCGCTCAGCAGATCCCGCACCGTGCCCGCGCCCTTCTCCTCCAGGAAGCCGTTGTCGCGCATCCACTCGTCCGAGTGGAACTTGCTGACGTAGCTCATGCCCGTGTCCGGCAGGACGACGACGATCGTCTTGCCCTTGCCCACTTCCTTGGCCAACTGCACCGCCACGTGCACCGCCGCGCCCGCCGAGCCTCCCGCGAAGATGCCCTCCTCGCGCGCCAGCCGCCGCGCCGCCACGAAGCTCTGACGGTCATCCACCTGCCGGATGTCGTCCACCACCTTGAAGTCCATGGCACCGCACAGCATGTCCTCGCCGATGCCCTCGACCTTGTACACGTGCGGCTCGGTCAGCTTCCCCGTCTTGAAGTAGCCCTCGTACACCGAGCCCTCCGGGTCCACGCCCACGTTCTTCAGGCCCGGAATCTTCTCCTTCAGGAACTTGCCCGCGCCGCTCATCGTGCCGCCCGTGCCCAGGCCCGACACGAAGTAGTCGATCTTCCCGTCCGTCTGCTCGTAGATCTCCGGACCGGTGATCTTGTAGTGGGCCTCGATGTTGTCCGGGTTGTGGTACTGGTTGAGCATGAACGCGCCCGGCGTCTCGCGGTGCAGCCGCTTGGCCGTCTCGTAGTAGCTGCGCGGATCCTCGGCCGGCACGTTCGTCGGCGTCACCACCACCTGCGCGCCCATCGCCTTGAGGCGGTTGATCTTCTCCAGCGACATCTTGTCCGGCATCGTGAAGATGCACTTGTAGCCCTTCACCGCCGCCGCCAGCGCCACGCCCATGCCCGTGTTGCCGCTCGTGTTCTCCACGATGGTGCCGCCGGGCTTGAGCTTCCCCTCCTTCTCGGCCTTCTCGATGATGTAGAGGGCCATGCGGTCCTTGATGGACGCGCCGGGGTTCATGAACTCGCACTTGACCAGCACGGTCGCGTCATTGGGGCCCACCAACCGGTTGAGCTTCACCAGGGGCGTGTGGCCGATCGCGGAGAGAATGTTGTCGTGGATTTCCATCTGAAGCTCTCTTGGGGAAGGGAGAAACCGGCGCCCTTATAACTGCCCCGGTGATGCCGGTCGACCTCGGCCGGCTGCCCGCCCCCCTCTTCGAGAGAACACCTTCGAGGTTCTCCCGCTTTCCGACACGGTGCGGCGAAGTCCGGGCCCGGACAGCAGGCGGCCACCCGGGCCCCGGGTTCCTCCTGTCGGGCATACGACCGCTCGTGAAGTGTCCTCGCACAGGAGCTTTGACCCGGGTGCCCGGCACTCCCATACTGCCGCGCCTCCTCTCACGAACCTCCCAGGAGAATCGTCTACTTATGGAAATCGAGGCCGCGCTTCGCGACCAGGTAGGGAAGGCCATCGGCCGCCCCGTTCCCCAGGCCCCCATCAAGAAGCTCAAGGGTGATGCGAGCAACCGCTCGTACTACCGCGTGGGGACGGCCCCCGAGAGCTGGGTGGTCATGGTGATGCCCCTGGATGCCTCGAAGAAGAGCGAGGAGGCCTCCAAGGGCGAGCCGCCCAAGGAGCTGCCCTTCGTCAACGTCCACCGCTACCTGGAGAAGCTCGGCATCCGCGTGCCGCGGATTCTCCGCTTCGACGAGCCCGCCGGGATGATGGTGCTGGAGGACCTGAGCGACATCACCTTCGAGGCGGCGCTCGAGGGCGGCAGGAACAACCAGGCCCTCTACACCCGGGCGGTGGACCTGCTGGCCCGCATGCGCGCCCAGGCCGAGCGGCTGCCGGACCCGGACTGCCTCGCCTTCACCCGCGCCTTCGACGAGGACCTGTACGACTGGGAGCTCCACCACTTCCGCGAGTGGGGCCTCGAGGTGTGGAGCGGCAAGAAGCCCACCGACACCGAGCGCGCCGAGCTGGACCGGACGTTCCGCGACATCGCGAAGCAGCTGGCCGCCGCGCCCCGGGGCTTCACGCACCGCGACTACCAGAGCCGCAACATCATGATGAAGGACGGCGAGCTGGTGGTCATCGACTTCCAGGACGCGCTCCAGGGCCCGCGCCAGTACGATCTGGTGGCGCTGCTGCGCGACAGCTACGTGGAGCTGGACCGGGGCTTCGTGGACACGATGCTGGACCGGTACATCGCCACGTTCGCCGAGGTGACGGGCGAGCGGATCGACCCGAAGTCCTTCAAGGCCTTCTTCGATCTGCTGACCATCCAGCGCAAGCTGAAGGACGCGGGCCGCTTCGAGTTCATCAACCGGGTGAAGGGCAACCCGGGCTTCCTGGTGTCCATCCCCGCGTCGCTGCGCTACGTGCGCGATGCCTTCAAGCTGCGGCCGGAGCTGAGCGGACTGCAGAAGCTGATTGCCAGGTACGTGCCCGAGGTGGGCTGACAGGAAGGGGAGGGGCGGCACATGAAGGCAATGGTCCTCTGCGCGGGGCTGGGTACGCGCCTGCGTCCGTTCACCGAGCGTTGGCCCAAGCCGGCGATGCCGTTCCTCGGGCAGCCCCTGTTCCGCTACCACCTGGCGGTGCTGCGGGCGGCCGGAGTGCAGGGGGTGGGCATCAACACCCACCACCTGCCGGACGTCATGGCGGCCACCGCTCGCGCCGAGTGCGCGCGCGTGGGCCTGCCGCTGCACGTGGTGCACGAGCCCGTCATCCAGGGCACGGGTGGCGGCATCCGGGGCCTGCGCGACTTCCTCGCGGGGGATGACTTCATCGTGTTCAACGGGGACATCCTGTTCCCGGTGGACTTGAGGCCCGTGGTGGCGGCGCACCGGGCCTCGGGCGCGGCGGCCACGATGGTGCTGCTGCCCATGCCGGAGAACGAGAAGTACGCCGCGGTGGAGATGGACGCGCAGCAGCGCGTGCGCCGCATCGCGAGGTTCGGGCCCGGGGGCGAGGGGCTGTCGCCCTGGCACTTCACGGGGGTGCACGTGATGTCCCCGCGTGTCTTCGACTTCATGACGCCCGAGGGCCCCGAGGACATCAACCGCGACGTCTACGTGCGGATGATCGAGGCGGGGCTCATCGTGCGCGGCGAGGTGGTGCGCTCGTACTGGTCCGATCTGGGCACACCCTCGCGCTACCTGTCCACGGTGCGCGATGTGCTCTCCGGGCAGGTGGCGCTGGAGGGGCTGGGCGCGGACTCACCGTTTGTTTCGGCGCCGCGTGCACAGGGGAATTACTGGGCGCATCCGTCCGCCCGCGTGGGTGGGGCCCAGGTGACGGGGCCGGCGCACCTGGACGCGGGGTGCTCGCTGGCGGAGGGGGTGCGCGTGGGGGCCTCGGTGTCCGTGGGCGCGCAGGCGCGCGTGGGCGCGGGGGCCCGGCTCGAGCGCTGCGCCATCCTGGAGGGGACCGAGGTGGCTCCCGGCGAGGAACTGGTCGAGGTGATGGCCTGGGGGGCACACCGGGTGCCCGCGCCGCTCACCCCGTAACTCGCTGCCCATCACGCTGGTTGCGAGTTCTCGCATGACCTGACCGGGGGAGGCGTGGTCTTCCCGCGGCTCTCGGCATCTACTGCTTCCCGGCTCTGCTCTTGTCTGGCCCCGCGGAGTGGGAGGTGCTCGTGAGTGCCGGTCTATCCATGTCTCGGGTCGCGCGGCATCGGGCGGCCCTGATCCTCGTCTGGGTGGTCACGGGATGTGTCACGGAGCCGGCAGGCAGGTGCCTCCCACATTGAATGCGGAGGGGCCACGGTCCGGCCCGTCATCCTCCCTCCAAGCGGTGCCGTCTCATTGCCTGTTGGCGATGAGTGACAGCCCGGCAGCGGGTGGAACGCCCTCTGGCGCGGCCATCCAGGGCTACGATGTCCCCGGCCGGAATCCGGGTTCGCAGACGCCCTGGCAGTTCTTCTTCGGCAACGCCGCACACCGGTTGATTGCGTACATGTACGGCGTGAATCACCCAGGCCATCAGACCTACTACAACAGCAGTACCCTCTACTCGATCATCAGGGACACGCGGCTGGGTGACTCTTCCCGCCTGCTTCCGAATGAGCGCCCGCTACGCCCGGACATCACGGACGTGACCGCCCGGCATCTCTTCGAGATCAAGCTCTGGCATGAGCAGGCCCTCGAGGAAGGCCGACAGGAAGTGCGGACCTACCTTGCCGCGCTGAATCGGGTTGTTGCGCCGGACATGAGCTTCTCGGCAGGAACGGACTTCCGAGGAGAAGTCCTGATCCGTTTCGCGCGAGGGCAATACATCTGGCGCCTGACGTGGTGGGTCGCCGAGCCGGGAGTGGTCCAGTACCGGTGGACGCGTAGCCAGAGGCGCTTCGAGTCCGAGGTGGCGGCGTATGAGGACGGGCAATGGGTGACGCTCATCCAAGAGGAAATGGCTCAGTACGGAGGTTGGGTGGGGCAGGCCGTGGAGGAGATGGTGGAGCGGCGCGAGCGGCTCGCCACCTTCAGCGGGGCCGTTGGCATCGTCATCGAGGTTCTGGGCAACGCCGCGACGGGCTTCTTCTCGGGTGCGATTCTGGGCCGGATGGGCTCGGGTCCTGGGGCGAAGCAGCCCCCCAGCCAGGGAGGAGGGCAGGTCATCCCCTTTCCATCACCTTCGTCACCCATCGCCCCCCCGGTGCGAGTGCCCGCCGCCGCCTCGGGCATGCCCCTTCCTCGCGGATGAGCCGCTTTGATAGGACGCGCTTCATGTCGCCCGGGCCGTCTTCTTCTCTGTGGATGCCGTCCTTCCTTCATGGGGCCTACTCCTCGGTCCAGCGGAAGACGAGGAAGGAGGGGCTGCGGTGTGGCGAGCAGTATCGAGAGGACGGCTCCTTCCCCGTTCCCCGGCAGATGTTGGAGGTCCCCTCCGGAGAGGTGGTGGTGGCGCACGAGGGGGTGGACTTCCAGCGTGAGCGCCCGGCCTGGCGGCTGTACCTGCTGTCCAACCTCAAGCAAGGTTTGTGGGAGGCCCTGGACTGGCCGGGGACGTACGAAGTGGACGACCTCTACGAGGCCACCTGTCGCGAGACGGCCTGGGGAGCGCTGTACTTCGCGATGGGGCGAACAGCTCCGATGAGTGCCGAGCGTGTGGCCCTCCGCCTTCAGGCCGTGCTGCGTTTCTGGGAGCCGCTCCAGTCCGTGCGCTACCTCTTCAGCTCCCCGACGGCCGCGCTCACCTTGGAGGAAGTGATGCGGGCCTCCTGCGACTGGGCGATGGATGCCTGGTGCCCGGAGGGAGATTCCTCGGTCAGGGCGTGCCTGGACGCGGCGGCGGAGCGCATGGGACGTGCGAGCCGGGAGGACAGTCTCGAGGCCATCCTCCGGCAGATGCCCCGTGTTCTCACCTTCGCGCGTGGCTTGAAGCACCAGGAGGTGGTGGCCGACCCGTCATTCCAGCGCCAGCGCTTCTCCCTGCTCGACCCACACGCTTTCGAACGGGTGTCCGGCGCGTGCACGTCGGAACTGCTGGGCCAGGTGTATGCCTGGGACCGGCAGCTCGGAGCGGTCTAGTCGCATTCCGAGCAGCCGCCGCTCACCCCGTGACGCTCAGTTGGCGTGGAAGCGCGCCAGCACGCAGGTGACGTTGTCGTTGCCGCCCGCCGCGTTCGCCATGTCGATGAGCTGCGAGCACGCCTTCTCCAGCTCGTTCGTCCGCGACAGGATCTCCTGCATCTGCGGATCCGTCACCATGCCGGACAGCCCGTCCGAGCACAGCAGGAAGACGTCGCCCTGCTGCGGCTCCACCTTCGCCACGTCCACCTGCACCGTCTCCTTCATCCCCAGCGCGCGGACGATGACGTTCTTGTGCGGGAAGTTCTCGATCTCCTCCGGCGTGAGCTTCTTCGCCTTGAGGTAGTCGTTGAGCAGCGAGTGGTCCTCCGTCACCTGCCGCAGCACGCCCTGGCGGAAGAAGTACACGCGGCTGTCGCCCACGTGCCCCACGTACGCCGCCGCGTCCGTGAAGTGCACCGAGACGATCGTCGTCCCCATGCCCTTGTACTTCTGGTCCGTGCTGGCCTTGTCGAAGATGCTCTTGTTCGCCAGCTTGATGCCCGTGGCCAGCCGGTTCTCGTCGTAGTTGCGGCCCTTCTCCATCTTGAAGGGCCACGTGGCGTCCTCGTCGCGCGACGTCATCCGGAAGAACTCGGCCAGCTCCTCCACGGCGATCTTCGAGGCGATCTCCCCGGAGGAGTGTCCGCCCATCCCGTCGGCGACACAGCACAGGTTCTCGTCGGTCAGAATGAGGTAGTTGTCCTCATTGTGGTTCCGCTTCATCCCGACGTGGGTGTGGCCAGCAACCTCGATGCGCATGCTCGCGGAGTCTCCGACGTGTCCAGGGGGGGCCGTGGACGGGGGGGCAGGTTAACAAAGCGTGACGAAGGGGGTCAAAACCCCAGAAGCCCGGATGGCTGGTCTGTTCACTCCCCTTCGGGGTTCAAACCACCGGCTCGAAGACGAGCCGGTCCCCATCCCGGGTGCCGCTCGCCTGCAGGGCTCCCGCCGGCAGCTCCAGCACCGACTTCGCCTGGAAGTACACCGAGGTCGCTCGCCAGGGGGGCAGGGCCACGAACTGCTTGACGATGACCCCGTCCCGGTCGAGGAAGGCCACGTCGATGGGGATGCGCATGAAGAACGTATGGATGGAGTTGCAGGGCACGATGTGCAGCCCCTCCCCGAAGGCCAGCGACTTGCGGCCCATCAACCCCACGAACCGGTCCGCGAAGGACTCGGCCCGCTCGGCGCGGTCCGCCAACAGCCGCTGCCGTGTCACATTGTTCACCTTCAGGCGCATGCAGCGCCTTCTACCCCATGCTCCAGCCCCTGGCGCGTCCCTTCCACCTCGTCCTCGTCTCCCCCCAGATTCCCCCCAATACGGGCAACATCGCCCGGCTGTGCGCCGTCACCGGCTGCCGCCTCATCCTCGTGGAGCCCCTCGGCTTCTCCATCGATGACCGGCACCTCAAGCGGGCCGGGCTCGACTACTGGGACAAGGTCTTCCTGAAGCTCTACCCGGACTACGACGCCTACCTGGCCGAGTGGCCCTCGGCCAGGCGCTTCCTGTTCTCCGCCCGCGCCGCTACATCCCTGTATGAGGCCCGCTTCGAGGAGGGGGACCACCTCGTCTTCGGCTCGGAGACCCAGGGGCTGCCGCAGGACATCATGGGAGGGGGCTCGGGCACGGCCGTCACCATCCCCATGCTGCCCGAGCGCCGCAGCCTCAACCTGTCCACCGCGGTGGGAATCGCCGCCTATGAGGCCCTGAGACAGGTGCGGTTCGGCGCGGCGGGCGGGCGGACGGGCGGCACGCCGAGTTGAGGGGAGGGGCGGAAGGACTACACTGGGGGCCGCATGCCCCCCTCGCAGGTCGCCGAGACGCTGTACTCCGCCCACAAGTCCCGCTCCACCGGCCGGCTCACGCTGCACGCCGGTGGCCGCGAAGCGCTGCTGTTCCTCCAGGGAGGTGACCTGGTGGGGACGCGGCTCGGCTTCGGCTTCCAGACGCCGGTGCAGGCGCTGATGCAGGCCGGGCGCATCCGCGCCGAGCTGCTGGATGCGCTGTGGGCCCGGGAGAGCGCGGGCTCGCCGGACGAGGAGCTGCTGGAGGAGCTCGGGCTGGCGCCGGACGCGGTGGCGGAGCAGAAGGTGCTCGCCGATGTGCGGCGGTTGAGTCAGCTGGCCGAGCGCGCCGCGTTCGAGGAGGGTGGGGTGGAGGCGATGTTCCGCCCCATTCCGGGGACGCGCGTGGTGCGTGCCGCCCTCGAGCCCGCGGGCGCCGAGGCCCCCGAGCCCCGCATGTACCGCTGCGAGGATCCGGGCCTGTGTGCGCCGTGGGTGGCGAGCGCCGAGGAGATGGCGCTCCTGCTGAAGCTGGCGGAGTTCCAGCGGCTGGAGGCGCTGACACCCGCGCAGGAGGTGCTGCTGCACGTCCTCGAGCGCGAGGGCCTCGTCGAGTCGCTGTCCCTCGAGGCCTGGGAGGCCCGGGAGCGGGCCCGGCGCGAGGAGGAGGCCCGGCGGCGCGCGGAAGAGGAAGCCCGGCGATTGGCCGAGGAGGCGCGGCTCGCCGAGGAGGCCCGGCTGGCGGAAGAGGCTCGGCTCCGGGCGGAGGAAGAGGCCCGGCTGGCCGAGGAGCGGCGGCTGGCGGAAGAGGCGCGGCTGGCGGAAGAGGCCAGACTCGCCGAGGAGGCTCGGCTCCGGGCGGAAGAAGAGGCCAGGCTGGCGGAGGCGGCGCGTCGCGCGGAAGAGGCGCGGCTGGCTGAAGAGGCACGGCTGGCTGAAGAGGCTCGTCTCGCGGAAGAAGCTCGTCTTGCCGAGGAGCGACGGCTGGCGGAAGAGGCCAGACTCGCCGAGGAAGCCCGTCGTCGGGCGGAAGAAGAGGCGCGCCTCGCGGAAGAAGCTCGCCTTGCCGAAGAGGCACGGCTGGCCGAAGAGGCTCGCCGCCTGGCGGAAGAAGCTCGGCTCGCGGAAGAGGCGCGATTGGCTGAAGAGGCGCGTCTCGCCGAAGAGGCGCGTCGCGCGGAAGAGGCCAGACTGGCCGAAGAGGCGCGATTGGCCGAGGAGCGACGGCTGGCCGAAGAGGCTCGCCTTGCGGAAGAGGCCAGACTCGCTGAAGAGGCACGTCGCCGGGCGGAGGAAGAGGCACGGCTCGCGGAAGAGGCACGATTGGCCGAAGAAGCACGTCTGGCTGAAGAGGCCAGGCTTGCGGAAGAGGCCCGTCGCCGCGCGGAAGAAGAGGCACGTCTCGTCGAGGAGGCCAGACTCGCCGAGGAAGCCCGTCGCCGAGCGGAGGAAGAGGCTCGGTTGGCCGAAGAGGCACGTCTCGCCGAAGAGGCACGTCTCGCCGAAGAGGCTCGGTTGGCCGCGGAAGCCCGCCGCCGAGCGGAGGAAGAGGCTCGCCAGGCTGAAGAGGCACGTCTCGCTGAGGAGCAACGGCTCGCGGAGGAGGCACGTCTCGCCGAAGAGGCGCGATTGGCCGAACAGGCTCGGCTCGCGGAGGAGGCTCGGCTGGCCGAAGAGGCCCGTCGCCGCGCGGAAGAAGAGGCACGGCTGGCCGAAGAAGCCAGACTCGCGGAAGAGGTTCGGCTGGCCGAAGAGGCTCGCCTGGCCGAAGAGGCCAGACTCGCCGAGGAAGCCCGCCGCCGAGCGGAAGAAGAGGCTCGACTGGCGGAAGAGGCGCGGCTGGCCGAAGAGGCACGTCTCGCGGAGGAAGCGCGCCTGGCCGAAGAGGCACGGCTGGCCGAGGAGGCTCGTCGGCTCGCGGAAGAAGAGGCGCGCCGCGCGGAGGAAGCTCGACTGGCCGAAGAGGCCCGGCGGGCGGAGGAAGAGGCACGGCTGGCCGAGGTGGCACGTCTCGCCGAGGAGCGACGGCTCGCGGAAGAGGCACGCCTCGCGGAAGAGGCTCGGCTGGCTGAAGAGGCCAGACTCGCCGAGGAAGCCCGCCGCCGCGCGGAAGAAGAGGCTCGCCTGGCGGAAGAGGCGCGGCTGGCCGAAGAGGCACGTCTCGCCGAGGAGCGGCGGCTCGCGGAAGAGGCACGTCTCGCGGAGGAAGCGCGTCTCGCCGAAGAGGCTCGGCTGGCCCAGGAGGCTCGTCGGCTCGCGGAAGAAGAGGCGCGCCGAGCGGAGGAAGCTCGACTGGCCGAAGAGGCTCGGCTCGCGGAGGAAGCGCGGCTGGCCGAAGAGGCGCGTCGTGCCGCCGAGGAGGCAATGCTCGCCGAGGAAGCCCGGCGCCGAGCGGAGGAGGAAGCCCGGCTCGCCGAGGAGGCCCGGCTGGCGGAAGAGGCTCGTCTCGCCGAGCAGGCGCGGCTTCTGGCGGAAGAAGAAGCCCGGCGTGCCGAGGAGGCGCGTCTGGCCGAAGAGGCTCGCCTCGCCGAGGCCGCACGCCTCGCCGAGCAGCAGCGTTTCGCCGAGCAGCGTCGCGTCAACGAGGTCTCCCAACTCTCGGATGTGGCCTTCATCGCCGAGGCGGCCGAGTTGCAGGATGGCGAGTTGATCCTCACCGGTTCGCCGAGCGAGCCGCTGGTGCCCGCGCGTCCGTCCGGAGTCAGCTATCTCTCGGGAGCCGCAGCCGCTCCCGTGGCGGCGGGTCCGCGGACCGACGCCCGCTCCGAGGCCTCTCTCTCCGAGGTCGCGCCCGCCTCCGAGGTCTGGTTCGACGCGGTCCCCGCCGAGAGCACCGCCGAGCTACCCGCGCAGGAGGACACGGAGGGGCTGCGCCTCGCGCGCGAGCAGGCGGATGCCGCGCAGATGCACGACATGGAGGAGGCGATGCGGCGGGCCGGGCCCGCTGCTCCCGAGTCCTGGCTCATCGAGGAGCCCGCTCCCGCGCCCGTGGCCACCGCGTCCGCCGCTCCGGTGTCCCAGGTGGCGGTGGATGAGCTGAGTGCCGATCTGGACTGGGGCGACCTCGTGGCTCCCGAGCCGCCCGCCTCCGCCGCGCCCGTTCCCGTGGCTCCAACGCCCGCCGCGCCGCCCATGGCCGCGCGCCCGCCACCCGCCGCGTCTCCTCCGGCCGCGCGCCCGCCGTCCGCCGCGCCTCCCTCTGCCGCGCCGCCTCGGGCCGCTGTTCCTCCGGGTCTCCGTTCGCCCGCGGCCAGTGCGCCGGCTCCCGTTCCCCCGGGCCTTCGTTCGCCCGTGGCCAGCACGCAGGCTCCCGCGGCCCGTGGGCCGGCTCCCGCCCCCAGCGCACCGGCTCCGGCTGCTCCGACGGCGTTCGTTCCTCCGAACCTGTCGTCCCGCTCCGGTCCTCCCGCTGCCCCCGCTGCCGCTGCCGCTCCTGCCCCGGCTGCCGCTCCTGCCCCCGCTGCTGCTCCCGCCCCCGCTGCCGCGCCTGCTCCCATGCAGCCGCTCAAGCTGGGGCCCGACGCCGCGCGTCCCACGGCGGACGATGATCTCTGGGGAATGGCCTTCGACAACGCTCCCACCGTCGAGGCCGCTGGCGACATCAACGCCTCCTTCGAGGCCGCGTTCCAGCAGGTCGATGCCCACCTGGAGTCTCTCGCCCGCCCGGATGCACCCCAGGCCTCGTCCGCGCCGGTCGCCTCCGCCGTCGCGCCCGCCCCCGTGGCCGCGCCTCCGTCTCCCGCGCCAGCTCCGGCCCCGGCCGCTCCGGCCCAGGCCCGCGACGCCAGCGCGGCCGATGCGTGGGACGACCTGTCCCTCGGCGAGGATGACCTGGCGGATGAGCCCTCCGACGAGGCCGCGAAGGCCCGCCGCCAGGCCCTGCTCCAGCGGGCCGCGCAGCTCGGTTCCCGTCCCGCTCCGCCACCCGGTGCGCCCGCCGCGCCCGCGTCGTCTCCCGCTGGCCCCCCTCAGCTCCTCTCCGAGGAGCAGCAGCTGGCCCAGCTCGCGCAGACCATCGAGAAGCGCTACGAGGAACTGCAGGCCAAGCGTGAGCACTTCACCACGCTGGGTCTCCCCATCGACCCGGAGGTGAAGAAGGAGCAGGTGAAGACCGCGTTCCTCGGGCTCGCCAAGCGCTTCCACCCGGACCGGCTGCCCCCGGCGCTCTCCGCGCTCTCGCCCAAGATGACCGCCGTCTTCGAGGCCATCCGCGACTCCTACGAGGTCCTCTACGACGACAAGCAGCGCGCGGCGTACCTCCAGGAGCTGCGCACCCAGAGCGCGCCGCAGGCGAGCACCCGGCCCCCAGGAGTCGATCCGAACGATCTCTTCAAGATGGGCGAGGTCTTCTTCCGCAAGCGGGACTTCGTGGCCGCGGCCGAGCACTTCGAGCGCGCCTACAACGCCGAGCCCAAGGCGGTGTACCTCGCCGCCCGGGCGTGGGCCATCTACATGGACCCTCAGCGCAAGGCCGAGATCCCCAAGACGAAGCAGATGATGGCCGAGGCGCTCAGGCTGGACGCCAACTGTGATCGAGCGCACTACCAGCTCGGCGTCATCTCCCGCGTCGAGGGCGACATGGCCCGTGCCGAGCGCCACTTCCGCGAGGCGGTGCGCGCCAACCCCAAGCACCTCGAGGCCAACCAGGAGCTGCGCCTGATCGAGATGCGCAAGAAGAATCCGCCTCCCCCCAACAAGAAGGGTGGCCTTTTCGGCTGATCGCCCCCGGCTCGGTTGGACCCCCACGCATCCCCGGGTCCGGAGCCGTGCTTTCCCCGGAATCCCGCCCGCCTGGTTGGGGGCCGTCCGGGGTGCCCGTGCGGGCGGGGAGGGTGCCCGTCTCCCCGGGCGCCAGACGAGGACCCGCCTCCCTCCGCCATTGACATGCCTGGAGAGCGGGCATGATCATCCGCTCTCTTCTCCGCGCCGGGTTCGCCCTGTGAGGCGCCCGCAGCGAAAGGCATTTAAACGTGGCCAAGCAGCACCTGCTCCTGGTCGATGGTGACCCGAAGAGTCTCCGTGTGATGGAGGTCAGCCTGAAGAAGGCCGGCTTCTCCGTGACGACGGCTATCCACGGCAAGGACGCGCTCGAGAAGGTGCAGATCAGCCCGCCGGACCTCGTGCTCGCCGACACGAAGATGCCGGAGATGGACGGCTTCGAGCTGTGCAAGACGCTCAAGTCGGACGAGCGCTACAAGCACATTCCCTACGTCTTCCTCACCAACCAGAAGGCGGTCGAGGCGAAGGTGAAGGGCCTGGAGCTCGGTGGCGACGACTACCTGACCAAGCCCATCTACATCAAAGAGATCGTCACGCGCGTGACGATGATCCTCCAGAAGGCGGACAAGGAGAGGATCGAGCGGCGCGAGACGACCAAGGGCGGGTTCGCGGGCAACCTGGCCGACATGGGCGTGGTGGACCTGGTCCAGACGTTCGAGATCGGCCGCAAGACGGGCACCATCTCCATCAAGGGAGACCGGGTCGCCACCATCTACTTCAAGGAAGGCCGCGTCATCGACGCGGAGATGGGGCGGCTCAAGGGCGAGAACGCCTTCTACCGGCTGCTCAACGCCACCGAGGGCGAGTTCGACGTCCAGTTCACCGCGTTGGACCGGCCCGAGCGCATCGAGGTCTCCACCCAGGGCCTGCTGATGGAGGGCATGCGCCGGCTGGACGAGTGGGGCCGCATGCTCGAGCAGCTGCCTCCGCTGGAGACGGTGTTCGAGATCGACTACCACCAGCTGGCGGACCGGCTCTCGGAGATTCCGGACGAGGTGAACGGGCTGCTGCGGCTCTTCGACGGCAAGCGGAGCCTGAGCCGGGTGGTGGAGGACTCGGACTTCGATGACCTGGCGGCGCTGGGCATCATCAGCAAGCTGTACTTCGAGGGGCTGATCCGCGAGCTGGGCAGCGTCTCGCAGGAGCCGGTGCAGAGCGGCAAGCCCGGCATCGAGGAGTGGCTGCACAACGCGCCGGCGCCGAGCGCCCCGGCCGAGCCCGCGCCGGAGCCGGTGGCCCCCGCGGTGACGCCCGCGCCGGTGCCCGAGGTGGCGCCGGTGGCCGTGGCCGCGCCGGTGGTGGAGCAGCCCGCGCCGGTGCCCGTGGAGGTGCCGGTAGTGCCGCCGGTGGAGCCCATGGCCGAGCCGGAGCAGGTGGCTCCCGCGCAGGCCGCCGCCGGGTCCGACGAGGATCGGCCGCGGCAGCTCGCCAACGTCGTCGTCTTCGAGTCCCGGAAGCGCGCGTCGAACGTTCCCGAGACGGACATCATCGCGCCGCCGCGCTCGGCCGAGGGCTCGTCGTTCCTCGTGGAGCCGGCGCCGGCCCACCGCGCCAAGGAGCTGGAGCGGCGCAGCCTGCTGCTCGACTGGAGCCGGGTGGACGTGGATGGCCTCGGCTCGGCGGGAGGGTGGGGTCCGGGTTGGTCTCCGGCGCCTCGTGCCTCGACGTCTTCCAGTGCACCGGCCTCCACGCCCTCTACGCCCTCCACGCCTCCGTCTCCGTCCGCTCCCGCGGCCCCGGTGGATGCGTCCTCGCGTGGCCCCATCTTCGGCGGGGCCGCCGTGGCCCCCAATCCGTTTCCGCCTGTGCCTCCTCCGGAGCCCGCGACTCCGGCCGAGGAGGTGACGTTGGTGTCGGGCTCGAAGCCCGCTGTCCCCGTCACGCCCGTGTCCTTGCCCGCCGTGGTCGAGAAGCCCGCGGAGCCTCCGGCCGAGAAGCCCCAGCAGCTCGCGCTGCCGCCGTACCCGGGCCATGGTGCGCCCGATCCCGCCGCCGCGTCCAAGCCCGTGGAGCAGCCCCGGCCCGTCGAGACGCCCAAGCCGGAGCCCAGGCCCACGCCGCAGGCCAGCAAGCCCGTGGCGGATGATCCCAAGCCGCGTCCGGTGTCGCCCCGGCCCACGACGCAGCCCAAGACGCCAGCGGCCGGCGTGCAGAACGCGCAGCAGCCGAAGCCGAACCGGACGGGCCTCATCATCGGCGGCATCGTGGCGATCGCCATGGTGGCCGCGGTGGTGGTGTTCACCCAGTCGGGTGGCTCGGACAAGCCCACGCCTCCGCCGCCCGCGCCGAAGCCCGCGCCCACCGAGCAGGTGAAGGCGCCCGAGCCCGAGAACAAGGCCCCCGAGGCGAAGGCCCCGGAGACGAAGCCGGTCGAGACGGCGACGCCCGAGACGAAGCCCGTCGAGACGCCGGCCGCAACGGCCCAGACGGCCGTGACCGACGCGGGGACGCCCGCCAAGACCCCCGAGCAGCCGGCCGTGGCCGCGAATGGCACCGCGCCCACCGAGGATGACGGCAAGGACGACGAGCCGGAGCAGCCCGCGGCGCAGCAACTGAGCCCCGAGGCCCAGTACGCCAACCTGACGCGCCAGGCGAAGAAGCTCATGTCGTCGGGGCGCTACAAGACGGCGGCCTTCTCGTACCGCAAGGCGCTCAACCTCAAGCCGGACTCGGCCGAGGCCAAGGCGGGCCTGGGCATCTCCCTGGTGCGCAGCGACTCGAGCTACCGCGAGGCCGTCAAGCTGCTGGAGGACGCCCTGAAGGACCAGCCGAACAACGCCCACGCCTGGCTGTGCCTGGGCATGGGCCGGCAGATGGTCCAGCAGGACAAGAAGGCAATCGACGCCTACAAGCGCTATCTCTCGTTGGAGCCCAACGGCCAGTACGCCAACGACGTGCGCGCCGCGCTCAAGTCGCTCGGACAGTAGGCGTGGCGGCGGGCTCCTGGTAGAGAGGAAGCCCTTTGCTCGTACTCGGAATCGAAACCTCCTGTGATGAGACCGCCGCCGCCCTCGTGGAGGACGGCCGGCGTGTGCTCTCCGATGTCGTCTCCACCCAGGTGGACATCCACCGGCGCTGGGGTGGGGTGGTGCCGGAGCTGGCCAGCCGCAACCACGTGGTGCAGGTCATGCCCGTCGTGCACGAGGCCCTCACCCGGGCCGGCAAGACGCTCGACGACGTGGACCTCATTGGCGTCACCTCCGGGCCCGGCCTGATCGGCGCGCTCCTGGTGGGCGTGCAGGTGGCCAAGTCGCTGAGCCTCGCCACGGGCATCCCCTTCGTCGGGGCCAACCACCTCGAGGGGCACCTGCTCGCCATCCGCCTGCTGGAGGACGCGCCGGAGCCTCCGTTCCTCGGGCTCGTCGTGTCCGGTGGCCACACCAGCCTCTACGAGGTGCAGGACTACGGCCGCTACCGGCTGGTGGGCAGCACCCGCGACGACGCCGCGGGCGAGGCCTACGACAAGACGGCGCGCATCCTCGGCCTGCCGTACCCGGGCGGGCTGCCCATTGATCAGCTCGCGCAGAAGGGCGACCCCGAGGCCATCCGTTTCCCCCGCGCGCTGCCCGGGGCGGAGAACTTCGACTGGTCCTTCTCGGGGCTGAAGACGGCGGTGGCGCAGCACGTGCGCAAGCACGGCGTGCCCGAGGGGCAGGCGCTGGCGGACCTGTGCGCCTCGTTCCAGGAGGCCGTGGCGGACGCGCTGTCGAAGAAGTTCGTCGCCGCGGCGCGCCGGCTGGGATTGAAGAACCTGGTGGTGTGCGGGGGCGTGGCGGCCAACTCGCGGTTGCGCTCGCTGAGCCTGGAGCGCGCGAAGGAGCGCCACTTGAATCTGTACCTGCCGCCGGTGCGGCTGTGCACGGACAACGGCGCGATGATCGCCGTGGCCGGTTACGAGGCCTGGCGCCGGGGACTTCGCGGGGACTTCAATCTGTCCGCGGACCCGGCCTGGCGCATGTGAAGGTGAAGGGAGCCGAGAGAGTGGATACGCCACGTGACATCCTCCAGCGCCACGGCCTGAGGGCCAAGCACAGCTGGGGGCAGAACTTCCTGGGGGACCCGGACATCCTGGAGGCCATCGCCGACTCGCTGGAGCTGCGCGAGGGCGAGCCGGTGGTGGAGCTGGGTCCGGGCCTGGGGCACCTCACGCGTTTTCTCGCCGCCACGAAGGCGCGCGTCACCGCGGTGGAGAAGGACCGGGACATGATCGCCGTCCTGGAGAAGGAGGCCATCCCCGGGGTGCGCGTGGTGGACGGCAACGCGGCCACGGTGGACTTCGCCAAGGTGGCGGGCGTGCCCGAGGTGAAGGTGGCGGGCAACCTCCCGTACCACCTGACGAGCTCCATCCTCTTCCAGGTGCTGGAGCAGCGCGAGCACGTGACGCGCGCCGTCTTCACCCTGCAGAAGGAGGTGGTGGACCGGCTCGCGGCGGAGCCGGGTGGGCGCGACTACGGCCTGCTCACCGCCATCCTGGGGCTCTACTTCACCTCGGAGAACCTCTTCGACATCGACGCCCACCGCTTCCATCCGCCGCCCAAGGTGGACTCGGCGGTGCTGCGGCTGATCCGCCGTCCCGCGCCGCTGGCGCCGGTGGTGGACGGGGCGCGCTTCATCCGCCTGGTGAAGGCGGGGTTCGCCCAGCGCCGCAAGACGCTCATCAACTCGCTCAAGTCGGACAAGTCGCTGGGGACGAGCGAGCAGCTCCACCAGGCGCTGCAGACGGCGGGCATCGATCCGACGCGGCGAGCGGAGACGCTCTCGTCCGAGGAGTTCGCCGCCATCGAGCGGGCGCTCGGTCCCGTGACGAGGTAGCGGCAATTTGGCGTCCGGCCCGCTCTGGTGTTAACGCTAGAGCGGCTCGGAGAGGATGGATGACGCCCCTGCCCATCAATGAGCTGGAGCCGGTGCTCAACCGCTTCGGCGTGGTGTACGCGGTGTTCGCCCGCCCGGACGGGGTGGTGTTGCTGCGTTGGGGCGATCCGAGCCCCATCCCGCTGCTCGACGAGAAGACCTTCGTGGGAGCGACCCAGGACATGGCCCGGGTCTACCGCTCCCTGGATCGCATGCTCCTGCCGCAGATGGACGTGCAGGGCGAGTACCTCGGCATCCGCTCGAAGGTGGCGGACAAGGTGGTGTACGCGCTCTTCTTCGAGACGCGGCGCTTCGAGGCGGCCACGCCCGTGGAGCGGCTGCGCACCGAGTACGCCTTCTGCAAGTCACTGGGGAGCGCGGTGGACGCGGCGCTCCAGCCCTGGGTGGCCTCGCGTTGAGAGGGCTCGGGAAGGGCGCGGGAAGGGCTCAGGACTACTCGCCGCCGCCGCCGAGCACCTTGGCCAGCTCGCCCTGTTGCGACAGCCACGCGCGGAACTCGTCCTCGGACAGCCGCATGCGGGCCAGCACGCCGCGGAGGATCTCCTCCGGGGTGCCGTCCTTGCGCCGCTTGAGCTCCAGGGCCGTCTTCAGGAGGGCCACACCGTAGAGTGGATCCGGCTCCACGGCCCGTGTTGGGGACGTCTCGGTGGACGTGGCCCGGCGTGGCTCCAGCTCGATGACCGTCTTCGCCCGCTGCCGTCGATTCATCTCCCTCGGTCCCCGCGCGTTGGCGTTTTCCGCACCGCGCGTGCGTCCCTGGTAGTGGACGCTCATCGGGCCGTCAAGCGTGGCGAGCCGGAAGGGAGCGCGATCATTGCCCGGCCGTCACTCCCGTGCTCTATTCCGCGCCCCGTTCCGGCCGGAGTTCCCCCCACCGGAGCGCGGCTCTCGTGCAGTCGGAGGTCTCGAAGCGGATGGACAACCGCTACATCGTGGTCGAGGGGCCCATCGGCGTCGGTAAGACGAGTCTCTCCAACTTCGTGGCCGAGCGTTTTGGCGCCCGGCGTGTCTTCGAGAAATACGAGGAGAATCCCTTCCTCGCCCACTTCTACGAGGACCGGCAGAAGTACGCCTTCCAGACGCAGATCTTCTTCCTGCTCTCGCGCTTCCAGCAGCAGCAGGAGCTGTTCCAGCCGGATCTGTTCAACTCGGTGACGGTGAGCGACTACCTGTTCGCCAAGGACCGCATCTTCGCGTGCCTGACGCTGGGCTCGCACGAGCTGTCGCTCTATGAGCGGGTCTTCGAGGCCCTCACCCCCCGGGTGACACGGCCGGACCTGGTCATCTACCTGCAGGCGCGCCTGGACGTGCTGCTCCACCGCATCAAGAAGCGGGGCCGCGAGTTCGAGCGCCAGTTCGACGCCGGCTACCTGGAGGAGCTGGTCCACGCCTACAACGACTTCTTCTCGCGCTACACGGAGACGCCGCTGCTGGTGGTGGACACCTCGGACATCGACTTCGTGCACAACGAGGACGACCTGAAGGGGCTGATGGGCGCCATCGACCGGGCGCGTCAGGGGACCCACCACTACCACCCCCAGAGCGCCAGGCGCCTCTGAGCGGGGCTCGGCTGCCTGCCTGCCCTCAAGAAGCCCCCCGCGGCGCTCCCAAGGGCGTTAGAGTGTGACTCGGTGGCCGCTTCCGGCGATCCCCTCGGGGACGGCGAGAGGCGTCCATGCATGCACCGGCAGGACGTTGAACCCCTATCCCCAGAGGAGGTGAACCGTGAAGGACAAGGTCACCATCCACACGCTGAAGCGCCTGAAGCAGAGCGGCCAGAA
The DNA here is from genome assembly GCF_057119385.1 of Archangium sp. NCBI lineage: Bacteria > Pseudomonadati > Myxococcota > Myxococcia > Myxococcales > Archangiaceae > Archangium > Archangium sp. The sequence continues at coordinate 38,261 of NZ_DBNGVP010000112.1, forward strand.
GATCTGCATGGTCACGGCCTACGACGCCACCTTCGCCCGTGTTTTCGATGAAGCCGGAGCGGACGTGCTGCTCGTGGGAGATTCCCTGGGCATGGTCGTGCAGGGCCACGACTCCACGCTCCCCGTCACGATGGACCAGATGGTGTACCACTCGGCCGCCGTGGCCCGGGGGACGAAGCGGGCGCTCGTGGTGGGCGACCTGCCCTTCATGAGCTACCAGGTGTCGGTGGAGGAGGCGGTGCGCAATGCCGGCCGCATGGTGGCGGAGGGCCGGGTGGGCGCGGTGAAGCTCGAGGGCGGTGCCGAGTTCGCCGACGTCATCTCCGCCATCACCCGCGCGAGCATCCCCGTCATGGGCCACCTGGGCCTCACGCCGCAGTCGGTGCACAAGATGGGCGGCTACGTGGTGCAGGGCCGCGACGAGGACGCGGCGCGCAAGATTCTCGAGGACGCCATCGCGCTGGAGCGCGCGGGCTGCTTCGCGCTGGTGCTCGAGGGCGTGCCGCTGGAGCTGGCGCGTCAGGTGACGCAGCGGCTGTCCATCCCCACCATCGGCATTGGCGCGGGCAAATACTGCGACGGCCAGGTGCTGGTCTGCTACGACCTGCTGGGAATGAACCCGGACTTCAAGCCCAAGTTCGTGAAGCGCTACGCCAACCTCCACGGCTCCATCACGGAGGCCGCGGGCGCCTACTTCTCCGAGGTCCGCGCGGGCACCTTCCCGGACGAGGAGCACTCCTTCAAGTCCAAGCCCATCCGCCTCGTGGCCTCCACGCCGGAGCCCACGGACGCGTCCGCCGAGCCGGAGAAGATGGGCCCCGTCTACGGAGCACCGGTCTAGCCCATGGCCCCGCTCGTCCTTCGTACCGTTGCCGAGACCGCCGCGTGGGCGGAGTCCGTCCGCCGCTCGGGGCGCCGGTTGGCGCTGGTGCCCACCATGGGCTTCCTGCATGAGGGGCACGTCTCGTTGATGCGCGAGGGACGCACGCGCGCCGGCGTCGTCGCGGCCTCCATCTTCGTCAACCCCACCCAGTTCGGTCCCAAGGAAGACCTGTCGCGCTATCCGAGGGATCTGGAGGGGGACCTGGCCAGATGCGCCAGCGCCGGGGTGGAGGCCGTGTTCGCCCCCGTTCCGGCGGAGGTGTACCCGCCGGGTTACCAGACGTACGTGGACGTGGAGCAGGTGAGCCAGGGCCTGTGCGGTGCGCGCCGGCCCGGCCACTTCCGCGGCGTGGCCACGGTGGTGACGAAGCTGCTGTGCCTCTTCAAGCCCCAGCTCGCCCTCTTCGGCGAGAAGGACTACCAGCAGCTCCAGGTCATCCGCGCCCTCGAGCGCGACCTGAACCTTGGAGTTGAAATCATCGGCATGCCCACCGTGCGGGAGGCGGACGGGCTGGCGATGAGCTCGCGCAATGCCTACCTGTCCCCCGAGGAGCGCCAGCGGGCGCTCGCCCTGTCGCGGGGCCTGGCGGCGGCCCAGGCGCTGTGCCGGAGCGGGACGCGCGAGACGCCGGCCCTGGTCGCCGCGGTGCGTCGCGAATTGGAGGCAGCGGGCCTCCGAGAGGATTATGTCGAGTTGGTGGACGCTACCTCGCTGACCCCGCTGCCGGCCGTGAGTCCGGGCCAGACGGCGCGGTTGTTGGTGGCGGCCTTCGTTGGTTCCACACGGCTGATCGACAACCAGCCCATCGGAGGCTAGGGGACACGAGCGTATGGCGGCAGGCAAGGGCAAGGGCGGGACGGGTGACGGCATCAAGATCATCGCCGAGAACCGCAAGGCGCGAGCCGCCTACACCGTGGACGAGAAGGTCGAGGCCGGCCTGTCGCTCTCGGGCAGCGAGGTGAAGGCGTTGAGGGCGGGGACGGCCAACCTCTCGGACGCCTACGCCCTGCCCAAGGGCAGCGAGCTGTACCTGCTCAACGCTCACATCGGCGTCTACAACCCCTCCAGTTTTTTCAGCCACGAGCCTCTTCGCGGCCGCAAGCTGTTGATGCACCGCGAGGAAATCGACCGGTGGATCACGAAGGTTCGGGAGCGAGGCTATTCCATCATCCCGCTCCTGCTGTATTTCAAGAACGGCCGGGCGAAGGTGGAGCTGGGGTTGTGCCGGGGCAAGACGCACGAGGACCGACGGCAGGACATCAAGGAACGGGAGACCAAGCGGGAGATGGACCGGGCGATGCGCCGTCGCTGAAACGCCCCCCTCGTCCGCTAGCGCACGTCGATGGACAAGAAAGGTCCTGAGAAGAAGGCGCGGCTGTTGGCCGCACTCGAGAAGGGCATGGTGATGATCCACCTGGACGCGCGCCGTCCGGGGGTGCTCGTCCCGCCATCGCTGCGCACTGAGTCCCACCTGCGCCTCAACCTGTCCTACCGGTTCGATCCACCGGACCTGACGGTGGGCGAGTGGGGCGTGCGCTGCACGCTGAGCTTCTCGGGGAGCCGCTTCAAGGTGGCGGTGCCGTGGTCGGCGCTGTTCGCCATCACCAGCCACCTGACGAAGGAATTCTGGATGTACCCGGACGACATGCCGGCCGAGCTCATCCAGCAGACGATGGTGACGACGAAGGTGCCGGAGAGCGTGACGGAGCAGTCGGCCCCGGCGGCGGAGGCGCGTCCCCGGACGGTGTTGCGCGAGGTGGGGCGGCCGGAGGACGAGTCGCCCGAGCCCGTGGCGGCGGTTCCGGTTCCGGCTCCTGCTCCTGCTCCGGCTTCCACGCCGGCCCCCGTCCCCGTGTCGGCACCCACCCCGGTTCCCGCGCCGAGCCCCGTCGAGGCCGAGGGGCCCCGGGACGAGCCGCCACCCGGACCGAGGCGGGGCCACCTGCGCCTGGTGAAGTGAGCGCGGGCCCTCCCGCGCCTCAGCGCTCGAACTGGAGGTCGATCGACACGGGCTCGCCGCCGGTGAAGGTGCCCTTGCGGGACTTGTAGCCCTTGAGGGTCACCTGGAAGGGGACCTTCTGGCCGGTGGCGTAGGTGTTGTCGATGACGAGGGGCGTGGTGCCGATGACCTGGCCGTTCACGGAGACGGTGGCGCCCTCGGGCTGGCTCTGGAAGGCGAGGATGGGCAGGGTCTGCTTGGGGGTCACCGAGTAGAAGAGCCGGGTGAGCAGGGGCCGGAGGGAGGGGTAGCCCACCACGGCGGCGCCGCCCAGCAGCAGGAGCGTGGCCAGGATGGCCACCGGACGTCCCCACTGCATGCGGGCCTTGGGCTCCTCGTATGCCGTCTCCTGCTTCGGGGCACGCTCCTCCAGCTCCAGCTCGTCTTCCCTCATGTCCAGCACCGAGCGCCGCGAGGTGGGCAGGGTGGTCGGCACGGAGGAGAGGTCCTCGGCGAGGGAGGAGAGCCCCGGGGAGAGCTCGCGGGCGCAGCGGTCGCACGGGGCATGGGCCGAGGCGAGGGGCGCGTTGCAGCGGGCGCAGCGGAACTCCCGGCCCCGGGCCGGAGTGGGCGCGGGAGCGGAGACGGGCGCGGCGGCGGGGGCCTCGGCGGTGGGGAGGACGAGCCGGCCGCTCATGCTGAGCGCGGGTCCACCGGGCACGGCCTCGTTCTCCTCGTGCTGCAGCTCGAAGGAGGGGGGATTCACGGACCGGGTGGACAGCGAGGGGCGGCGGACGGTGGGCTCGAGGACGCCCGGCTGTGAGCCGCTGGCTCCCGGAGACTCCGCGGCCTGTGCGCGCTCGACGAGGGTGAGGGGCGGCGAGAGGCTGGCGATGAACGTGGCGAGCGACTGGGAGGTGGCGGGCTCACCGGCCTGGGACAGGTAGCGGGCGAGGGCCTCGGCCATGTCCTCGGGCCGGGGGAAGCGGGCCTCGGGCGTCTTGTCCATGGCGCGCGCCACCACCGCGGCGAGCGGCGCGGGGATGTCCGTGAGGGGCGCGGGCTCCTGCTGGGTGATGGCGAGGGCGAAGGCCATGGGATCCCCAGCGCCATCTCCGAAGGGGTGGCGTCCGGCGAGCAGCTCGTAGAGGACGATGCCGAGCCCGAACAGATCGCTCGAGGCGTTGGCCGGCTCGCCGCGCAGCGTCTCGGGGGCGGCGTAGGGGAGCTTGCCCTTGAAGGTGCCGGGCTGGGTGCCCATGGACACGCCCTCGAGGCGGGCGATGCCGAAGTCCGTCACCTTCACCTCGCCCTCGCGGGAGACGAGGATGTTGGAGGGCGAGATGTCGCGGTGGGCGGTGAGCACGGGGCGGCCGTTGTGGAGGCGGCGGTAGGCGTGGATGAGCCCCGCGAGCGTCTGGGAGCCGATGAAGGCCACCAGGTGGGGAGGGAAGCGCTGGCCGCGGCGTTGGGCGTGGCGCAGCAGCACGCCCAGGTCCCAGCCGTCCACCAGCTCCATCACCATGAAGAGCCCCTCGGGGCTGGTGCCCACGTCGTAGACGCTGGCGATGTTCTGGTGCTGGAGGTGGGTGGCCAGCCGGGCCTCGGCGAGGAACATCTGCGCGAGGGTGGGCTCGCTGGCCAGGTGCGGCAGCATGCGCTTGATGGCCACGGACTTCTCGAAGCCCTGCGCGCCGCGCGCCACGCCGAGGAACAGCTCCGCCATGCCCCCCATGGCCAGTGGGCGCAGCAGACGGTAGCGGGACTCGTTCATGCGTTCCTCCACGCGCCCGGCCTCACGGCAGGGTGATCTCGCGCAGCAGCTTCCAGGGGTAGATGCCGGTGCCGTGGCCGTCGCTGAAGACGAAGGTGAGGGCGTAGTTGCCCACGGGCTGCAGCTGGGTGATGCGCACGTCCGCGGGCACCCGGGCCGGGTCCAGCGTGCGCTTGTTGGTCCACTCGTCCACGCACCCGGCGCACGGGCACTGCTGGCGCAGCACCTGGGCGGTGGCGCCCGTCTTCACCCCGTCCTCCCAGACGAGGCTCAGCCGGGTGTTGTCCGGAGAGAGCGTCACTTCCGTGGCGGACACGGGGCGCTCGGTGGGCTTGATTCGATCCCAGAAACTCAAGGGGTTCCCCTTTCAGGGCCAGAACATCGCTGCGCCCTGCTTACCATCCAGCGCACCGGTGGGGGAGGGGAAGCCCGTCGAGGCGCTGAAGAGGCGCTCACGAGGCGAGCTTCACGGGGAGCCGGTGGCCCTCGACGCGCACGCCCTTCTTCTCCAGCACCCGGCGCAGGGCGGAGACCACGGCCGGGTCCAGCTGCTTGCCGCTGAGGTTCTCCAGAATCTCCATGGCCTTCTCCAGGGGCATGGCCTTCTGGTAGGGGCGGGTGGAGGTGCAGGCGTCGAAGGTGTCCGCGCACGCGACGATGCGGGCCAGCAGGGGGATGTCCTCGCCGGCGAGCTTGTCCGGGTAGCCGGTGCCATCCCAGCGCTCGTGGTGGCTGCGCACGCAGGAGCGCATGGCCTGCAGGAAGCTGATGGGCTTGATGATGGTGTCGCCGATGGCCGGGTGCTCGCGCATGATGGTCATCTCCTCGTCCGTCAGCCGCGACTGCTTGCAGAGGATGGACTCGACGATGCCGATCTTCCCGATGTCGTGGAGGATGCCGCCGAACTGCAGCTGCTTGAGCTCGCGCTCGGACAGGGCCATCTCGCGGCCGATCTCCACGGCCACGTCGCCCACGCGCTGGCTGTGGCCGCGGGTGTAGGAGTCCTTGGAGTCGATGGAGTTGGCCAGGGCGACGATGGTCTCCAGGTAGCCCTGCTCGAGGCTCTCGTAGAGGCCGCGGTTCTCGTGGTCGTACGCGAGCAGCTGCTTGCTCATGTAGTTGAACGTGCGGGCCAGATCGCCGAGCTCGTTCTTCTGGGGGACGTTGACCTCGAGGCCGAACTTGCCCTGGGCCAGTTGCAGGGCGCCCTGGATGAAGCCCTTGAGGGGGCGGGTGACGCTGCGCGAGAAGAAGGCGGCGAGCGCGAGGGCCACCACGGTGGCGGCGAGCACGGTGAGCAGCAGGCGCCGCTCCATGGTCTCCACCTGCTTGTAGGCGAGCGCCACGGGCTGCTCGGAGACGATGGCCCAGTGGGGGTCCGCGAGGGTGGCGTAGGCGGCGACGACGGCCTCGTCGCCCTCGGCGAAGTTGCCCACGTGGAGGATGTCGGTGTCCGGGGAGCGCGCCACGCCCTTGAGCAGGTGCGACACCACGGGCCGGTGGGAGACGTCCTGGCCGGCCACCAGTCCGCCGCCGCCGGCGAGCACATGGCCCTTGGCATCGGCGAGGTAGACGAAGCCGGTGCTGCCCACGCGCTCCTGGACGAGCATGGTCTGCAGCTCCACCAGGGACACGTCCGCGGCGATGTAGCCCTTGACGGGCTCGCCCACGGGGAAGGCGAACGTCACCACGGCCTCGCCGCTGGGGCGCCACACCACGTCCGCGAAGTGCAGGCCGGCGAGCCCTTCCAGCAGGGCCACGGCGCGCGACTCGTGCTCGGCGAGCGCGGTGGGGGGCACGTCACTGACGGCGAAGGCCTGCAGTCCGGGGAGGCGCTTGCCCTCGGGCCCGAAGAGGGTGATGGCCTGCACCTCGCGGCTCTGGTTGAGCACCGCGCGCAGGTACGTCTGCTGCTGCTCCAGCGGCAGGGCGAAGAAGTTGGGCACGCGCGCCATGCCCATGACGGCGCGCGTGGGCTCGGCGAGGAAGCCCTCCACCTTCAGCTTCAGCTGTTTGACGCGCTCCTGGGTGAGCTCCTGGGCGTCGCGCACCAGCAGCTCGCGCGTGTCGGACACGGACAGCAGGCCCACCATCACGGTGGGCACCAGGCTGGCCACCAGCATCAACAAGAGGATGGTCTTGAAGAGCCGCATGGGGACGCGCCTCCCGCGCTACTTCCACTTCGAGGGCTGCACCTGGAGATTGATGGGCCTGGCCGGCGCTTCCGCCACCTCGAAGCCCTGCTCGGCCGAGGCCTCGGAGCGGGCGTCGCGGGCCACCGCGCGCACGCTCCAGCGGTAGGCGCCCGCGCTCAGCGACACGCGGAGCTGGTGGGCGCTGGCCTGCAGCGTGCGCTTCTCCCCGCGGGCGGGGATCAGCTCCACCTCGTAGCCCTCCGCGCCCTCCACCGGCTTCCACGCGAGGGTGACGGGGCTCGGGCCGCTCTTGGCGGGCTGCACGGTCAGCTTCAGCTTGTCGGCGGGGGAGGTGGGCTGGGGCACGGCCAGCGGCGCCCGGGGCATCGGCGGCGGCTGGCCCTTCTCCACGCGCACGCTCTCGCCGGGGTAGACGGGACGGGTGACGCCTTCGGCCTCCACGCGCACCGGCTGGCCGGAGCGGGACTCCACGGTGGTGATGCCCTTGTCGTTCACGTTCACGGTGAAGGCGGTGGGCTGTGTCGCCGCCACCAGCTTCCAGGCACCATCGGCGGCCTGGGCGGCGTCGTCGTAGCGCGCACCCTGGAAGTAGGCCTCGGCCTCCTTCAGCTTGGCCGCGGCCTCCTCGCGCCTGGCCGCCTGCGTGTCCGCCTGGGCCAGCGCGTTGCGCGCCGTCGTCAGCGAGCGCTGGGCGAGCTCGCGGTTGGGCCCGGGCAGCTTCAGCTTCGTGCCCGGCGCCACCGCGTTGTCCTTCAATCCATTGAGCGCCTTGAGCTCACTGGCACCCCCGCGGTCTCCCAGCGTGCGCTGGGCCACCTCGGCGAGGGACTCTCCATCGCGCACCACCACCTCGGTGGGCGCCAGCATCAGGAATGCGAGCAGGAGGGACGCCTTCATTGGAACACGATCTCCCTTCCGGCCCGGACGGTGGCCGCTGGCGTGGTGACGGACAGGGACTGGCGTGCCGGATCTTCCATCTCGGCGTCCACCCGTCCGCGGAGAACGGTCAGGTCCGTGCGCTCCTGCCCGGGCCTGGGCCGCGTCTCCGCGATGCCGATCAGCGCGTCGTCGCCCAGGTTCACGATGCTTCCATTGGCGAAGACGATCTGCGCTCCCGCACCAGCCACGGTCCGTACCTTGTCGTTCTCGAAGAGGGGCATGCCCTCCTGGGCGGGGAGCCATTCGTCTCCCGCCGCGCGTTTGACCTTCACATCTCCTTGAAGGCCCTTGAGCTGGGCACGGCGCACCGGAGGCGGCGCGGCCGGTGCCTGCACCGGGGCCACGGGCTTCTCATCGGCGGGACAGCCCACCGACAAAGTCCCGAGGAGGACGAACACCATAGAGGACCAGCGTCTTTTCACGAGAGAGGTTCCGGTCCTCCAGTGTAACGGGGAATGGACCCGGGACCCAGGGGGCTGGTCACAAGTGCTCGGTCGGTTCAGTCCAGCCGTCGATGTTGCAGGCAGGGCAGATTCTTGCGGATACGGGCGAGCAGCTCCGGATCCACCGGTGCCACGGCGAGCCCCTCGCCCTCGGACGCCCGGGCCGTTACCAGCCCCCACGGGTCCACCACCATGGCGTGGCCCCAGGTGACGCGCTGGGGCGAGTGCCGTCCGCCCTGGGCCGGGGCGAAGAGGTAGCACTGGTTCTCGATGGCGCGCGCGCGCAGCAGCACCTCCCAGTGATCCTTGCCCGTCATGAGGGTGAAGGCCGCCGGCACCGCCAGCAGCGTCGCGCCCTCCTGGGCCAGGCGCCGGTACAGCTCGGGGAAGCGCAGGTCGTAGCAGATGGACAGGCCCAGCCGGCCCAGCTCCGTGTCCGCCGTCACCACCTGGCTGCCGGGGGCCACCGCCTCCGACTCGCGGTAGGGCGTCCCGTCACCCACGTCCACGTCGAAGAGGTGGATCTTCCGGTACACGGCCCGCCGCGCGCCGTCCGGCCCGAAGAGGACGGTGGTGTTGTAGAGGCGGCCGCCCGGGGCGCCCGTCTCCAGGATGGAACCGGCCAGCAGTGTCACCTTCCGCTCCCGTGCCAGCTCGGCCATGCGCGAGAGCGTGGGCCCCTCGAGCGTCTCGGCGGCACCCGTGCGCTCGGCTTCTGGACCCATCCAGCTGAAGTTCTCGGGCAGGCCCACCAGCCGGGCTCCCAGGTCGGCCGCACGCCGGACGAGCCGGGTGGCCGATTCGAGGTTGTGGGCCTTGTCCGCGGTGGACACCATCTGGGCTGCGGCAATGAGGTGCATGGGGGCGTTATAACCGGTCCCCGTCCACGGAAACCCCGGGAATCCCTACCCCTGGGGGGACTGTTGGATGTCAGGACAAGGGGTGCGTCATCCTTTACACCCCGAGGTGGCGTGTGCTACGGACGCCGCCGACATTTTTCGACGCAGTTCCTCGAAAAGTGGGCCGTCGCGCCCGCTTTTCGTGTTTTTGGAGTCCGGAGTTTTCGAAGCGGCCTATGGCGGAGAACATCAAGCAAACGGTGGAGGCAAGGGCGCAGGAGCTGCTCGAGCCCATCGTTGCGGGCGAGGGGCTGGAGCTCCTCGAGGTGGAGTTCCTCCGCGAGCGCGAGGGCTGGATCCTGCGCCTGTTCATCGACAAGCCGGGTGGACGGGTGGGTCTGGACGAGTGCTCGCAGGTCTCGCGGGCGGTGGACACGGTGCTGGACGTGGAGGACATCGTCCCCCACGAGTACAGCCTGGAGGTCTCCAGCCCCGGTGTGAACAGGCCCCTGAAGAAGCCCGCGCATTTCGAGCGGGTGAAGGGCCAGAAGGTCAAGGTGAAGACCTTTGGTCCCATCGGGGAGCCGCCGCGCAAGAACTTCACCGGAACGCTCACCGAGGTGGCGGCCGACGCCATCGCCGTGGACGTGGAAGGGGCGGGCAGCTTCCGCATCTCCTTCAAGGACATCGCCAAGGCCAATCTGGAGTTCGAGTTCTAGCAGTCCACATACAGGGTGCGCCCTCGCGCGGGCGCGCCCGTGGAACCTTTGGAGAAGATGATGCCCACGCCAGCCAACCCCAACATCAACCTCAACCTCGTCCTGGACCAGGTGGCCAAGGACAAGGGCATCGACCGCAGCGTGCTCATCGCCACGCTCGAGGACGCGATGACGACCGCGGCCAAGAAGCACTTTGGCCAGGAGCGCAACCTCGAGGCGAAGTACGATCCGGAGAAGGGCGTGGTGGAGCTCTTCCAGGCCATCACCGTGGTGGAGACCATCACCGACCCCATCCAGGCGGTGAATCAGATCTCCCTCGACGAGGCGCACAAGAAGGGCATGGAGGTGGAGCCGGGCGACGAGCTCGTGTTCCAGATCTTCTACCGTGACGAGGACGCGGCGGAGGCCAAGGCGCAGGACGATCAGTACGGGGACATCCTCCGGCTGAAGACGTTCCGCCGCGGCTTCGGACGCATCGCGGCCCAGACGGCCAAGCAGGTCATCCTCCAGCGCACCCGCGACGCCGAGCGCGAGAACGTCTTCAACGAGTACAAGGACCGGCGCAACGAGATCGTCACCGGCATCGCCCGGCGTTTCGAGCGCGGCAACATCATCGTGGACCTGGGCCGCGCCGAGGCGGTGCTCCCGGTGCGCGAGCAGGTGCCGCGCGAGACGTACCGCGCCGGTGACCGTGTCCAGGCCTACGTGCTGGACGTGCTGCGCGAGTCCAAGGGCCCGCAGATCGTCCTCAGCCGCGCCTCCGTGAACCTGCTGACCAAGCTGTTCGAGATGGAAGTGCCGGAGATCGCCGAGGGCATCGTCGTCATCGAGGCCGCGGCGCGTGAGCCGGGTGGGCGCGCGAAGATCGCCGTGTCCAGCCGCGACTCGGACGTGGATCCGGTGGGCGCGTGCGTGGGCATGAAGGGCAGCCGCGTGCAGGCGGTGGTGCAGGAGCTGCGCGGCGAGAAGATCGACATCGTCCCCTACGACGAGGACCCGGCGCGCTTCGTGTGCGCCGCCCTGGCCCCGGCCGAGGTGAGCCGCGTCATCATCGACGAGGCCAACCACGCCATGGAGCTCATCGTCCCGGATGACCAGCTGTCGCTGGCCATCGGCCGGCGCGGGCAGAATGTCCGTCTGGCGGCACAGCTGACCGGTTGGAAGCTGGACATCAACAGCGAGAGCCGGGTGCGCGAGATGCGCGAGTTCGCCAACCGTTCGCTGGGCGCCCTTCCGGGTGTCAACGAGATGCTGGTCGAGACGCTCTACGCGCACGGTTTCCGTCAGGCGAAGGACATCGCCGAAGCCAATCCGGAGATGCTGGGCCAGATTCCGGGGATGGACCCGTCGCGGATTCCCGCCATGCAGGAGGAGGCCCGGAAGCAGATGTCGCTGGACGCGGCCGAGCTGTCGCGCATGGAGCGCGAGCGCGAGCAGGCCCGCCAGGCCGAGGCGCGCCGTCATCCGGACGAGCTCAGTCAGACGGAGCGTCTGGCCCGCGTCAGGGGCATGGGCGAAAAGACGATCGAACAGCTGGGCCTGGCCGGTTACAAGACGGTCGAGGACCTCGCCAACGAGAAGGACCTGGCGAAACTGGGCGACGTGCCGGGCGTTGGTATCAAGAAGGCCCGCCAGCTCAAGAGCGCGGCGGAGAACTACCTGGTGGAGGAGGCCAAGCTCCGGGCGGAGCTCAACGCCGAGCGCGGGGCCTCTTCTTCGGCCGCCCCTCCGGCGGGCGCCCTGGTCTAAGGTCGGGGTAAGATCGTAAGCTCGCTCGGTGGGCAGGGGGGATGCGCCTGAAGGCTCGTTCCGGTAATAGAAGAAAAGAAGAACTCCCGGCGAACGCCGGACCGGTGCGAAGCTGCATCGGCTGCGGCGCCCGGCGGATCCAGTCGGAGCTCACCCGGTTGGCGGTGAGCCCCGAGGGCGCGGTGGTGGTGGACCGGGCGAGGCGGCTCCCTGGGAGGGGGGCATGGCTCTGCGGAGCCGGGTGCCTGGCGGCGGCGGTGAAGCGGAAGGCCTTTGGCAGGGCCTTCCGGGGGAAGGCGGGGGCGGTCGACCCGTCGGCCCTGGGACAGGCGTTGGAGTCGGGCCCGGCTCGAGGTGGAGCGGCCGGGGGGAGTGGGTGTTAGCACCACTCGCACACATTTTTGGATTAGGGTGCTGCGCCCGGTAGTCGGCGGAGCAAAAGGCCAAGCAACGTATGTCGAAGAAGCGCGTTCACGAGATTGCAAAAGAGCTCAAGGACCAAGGGGTCGAGCTCGACAACAAAGAGGTCGTGACTGAGCTCGTCGCGCTCGGCTACGACGTCAAGAGCCACTCGTCCTCGCTCGAGGACGATCAGGCCACCGCTGCCGTACAGAAGATCCTGGACAAGCGGAAGCCCAAGCAGGCGGCGGCGCCGGTGACGGCCAAGGGATTCGTGGTGCGCCGCAGGGCGCCGACGAGCTCTCCCTCGTCCTCCGACGCCGGTTATGACGAGGCTCCGGCCTCCGAGGCCCCGCGTGCCGCCGAGGCGCCGGCCGCCGAGGCACCTGTCGCCGAGGCTCCGCGGGCCGTCGAGGCTCCCGCCGCCGAGGCCCCACGGGCCGCTGCGTCGCAGCCGCCCCCCGCCGCCGCTCCGGAAGTGTCGGCCGCTCCCGTCGCTCCGCCCGCTTCCGCCGTCGAGGCGCCGCGGGCCGCTGCTCCGGCTCCCGTTTCCGAGGCTCCGGCCGCCCCCGTGGCGCCGGCTCCTCCCGCCGAGGCACCCCGTGCCGAGGCCCAGCCTGCCGCCGCGGAGCCGTCCAGCCCCGCCACGCAGCCGTCGTCCCCCGCGGCCGCCATTGAGGCGCCACGGGCCGCGGAGCCGCCCCGTGCGGCCACCCCGCCCCCGGCTGCCGCCGCGCAGCCGCCATCCTCTGTCAAGGAGTCACCCAGCTTGTCTACCCGCCCGCCTTCGGCGGTTCCACCCACTGTCCGGACCCCCTCGGCCCATCCTTCTTCCGGTCCGCATCGGACCTCTTCCCCGGGTGGTCCCGGGGGCATGGGAGGCCGTCCCGGCGGTCCCGGTGGCCAGGGAGGCCGTCCCGGCGGTCCCGGTGGTCAGGGAGGCCGTCCCGGTGGCCCCGGTGGTCAGGGAGGCCGTCCTGGCGGTCCCGGTGGTCAGGGAGGCCGTCCCGGTAGCCCTGGTGGTCAGGGAGGCCGTCCCGGTGGCTCCGGCCAGTACCAGCGTGGCGCGCCCAGCCAGTACCAGCGCAGTGGCGGTATCCAGTCGACCGGTCCGGTGCGTCCTTCCTCTCCGGGGACTCCGGCGGGTGGTCAGCCCGGCGCTCCGGGTCAGACGGGCCAGCAGGTGATGGTGGGCGGTGTGCCCCACCAGCAGGTCACGCAGGATCCGCGCTCGCTGCGTCCCACGGCCACGCAGGCCGTCGTCATCTCCCGTCCGCTCATCCAGGTTCGCCGGGTGACGCCCACGGGTGGCGCGGGCAAGCAGTACCCCATGGCGCCGGGCAAGAGCGCCATCGGCACCGAGAAGCGTGAGTTCCGGGTCATCCCCGACCACGCCGGCCGGGGCCGCGAGCTCGTCGACGTCTCCAAGGGCAAGGACAAGGAGAAGGCGGGCCGCACCAAGCGCGGTCCGGCGGGCGAGGGCGGTCCGTCCAAGCAGGAGATCTCCGATCTCGTGTGGGGACGCGTCACCATCCCCATCCGCGGCAAGAAGAAGAAGCCCACGAAGAAGGGCGCCAAGACGCAGATCACCCAGATGGCCGAGGAGAAGAAGGTCATCAAGATCCAGGAGGGCATCTCCGTGTCCGACCTGGGCCAGCGCATGGGTGTGCGCACCAACGAGCTCATCAAGAAGCTGATGGGCCTGGGCAAGATGGCCACGGCCAACCAGATCATCGATCCGGAGACCACCGAGCTGCTCGCCACCGACTACGGCTGGCGCGTGGAGAAGGCGGGCTTCGAGGTCGAGGACTTCCTGCCCGAGGTGGAGGCGCGTCCCGAGGACGAGCGCACCCGTCCGCCGGTGGTCACGGTCATGGGTCACGTCGACCACGGCAAGACGAGCCTGCTCGACGCCATCCGCGCCGCCAACGTGGCGGCCGGCGAGGCCGGTGGCATCACCCAGCACATCGGCGCCTACTCGGTGAAGACGTCGCGCGGTGACATCACCTTCCTGGATACCCCGGGCCATGAGGCCTTCACGTCCATGCGCGCCCGCGGCGCCAACGTGACGGATATCGTGGTGCTGGTGGTGGCCGCCGACGACGGCGTGATGCCGCAGACGATCGAGTCCATCAAGCAGGCCAAGGCCGCCGAGGTGCCCATCGTCGTCGCCATCAACAAGATGGACGTGCCGGGCGCCAATCCGGACCGCGTGAAGAAGGACCTGGCCAACTACGAGCTCACCCCCGAGGAGTGGGGCGGTGAGACCATCATGGTGCCGGTGTCCGCCAAGCAGAAGATGGGCATCGACCTGCTGCTGGAGAACATCGCGCTGCAGGCCGAGGTGCTCGAGCTCACGAGCAACCCGGGCCGTCCGGCGGTGGGCGCCATCATCGAGGCCAAGCTGGAGAAGGGCCGCGGTCCCGTGGCCACGGTGCTGGTGCAGGAGGGCACGCTCAAGGTGGGCGATGCCGTCGTCACCGGTACGCACTTCGGCCGCGTGCGCGCCATGAACAACAGCCGGGGCGAGTCCGTGAAGGAAGTGCTCCCGGGCTACTCCGCCGAGCTCATCGGTCTGTCGGGTGTGCCCACCGCGGGTGACACCCTCAACGCGGTGGCCGACGAGAAGGCGGCCAAGGAGATCGCCTCCCACCGCGCCATGAAGGGCCGTGAGGCGGAGCTGGGCAAGCCCAGCACCCGCGAGACGCTCGAGCAGCTGTTCGCCAAGACCAAGGCGGGCGGTGGTGCCAAGGAGCTGCGCCTCGTCATCAAGGCGGACGTGCAGGGCTCGGCCGAGGCCGTCAAGGAGGCCGTCCAGAAGCTGTCCACCCACAAGGTCCGCGTGGAGATCGTCCACTCGGGTGTGGGCGCGATGACCGAGGGCGACGTGATGCGCGCGGCCGCTTCCAAGGGCCTCGTGGTGGGCTTCAACGTCAAGCCCGAGTCCGGCACCGAGGCCGCCGCCAAGGCTCAGGAGGTGACGCTGCAGACCTACAGCATCATCTACGAGCTCATCGACGGTGTGCGCAAGGCCATGGAAGACCTCCTGGAGCCCATCCGCACCGAGCGCAAGCTGGGCCGTGCCGAGGTGCGCAACACCTTCAACGTGCCGAAGCTGGGCACCATCGCCGGTGCGGCGGTGCTCGACGGTGTGATGAAGCGTGGTGCCTTCGTCCGCCTGCTGCGCGACAGCAAGCAGTTGTTCTCCGGCAAGATGGCCTCGCTCCGCCGCTTCAAGGACGACGTGAAGGAAGTCGCCCAGGGCTTCGAGTGCGGTATCGGCATCGAGAACTACAGCGATCTCAAGCCCGGCGACATCATCGAGGCCTATGAGATCGAGGAGACGCGGCCGAGCCTGAGCTAGTTCGCTCTGGCCGCTGTCCGTCACCACCGGAATGCACCCGGTGGCCCGCCGTCCAGGCGAGGTCACCGGGCCGAGGTCCTGAGTGTCATGTTCGTCTGCGTCGCACGTCTGACCCTGCAGATTCCGGAGAGCGGTTCCCTCAAGGCCAAGCGGCAGGTGCTCCGCCGGGTAACGGAACGGGTGAAGGCCCGGTTCAACGTGGCGGTGGCCGAGGTGGATG
The DNA here is from genome assembly GCF_057119385.1 of Archangium sp. NCBI lineage: Bacteria > Pseudomonadati > Myxococcota > Myxococcia > Myxococcales > Archangiaceae > Archangium > Archangium sp. The sequence continues at coordinate 53,685 of NZ_DBNGVP010000112.1, forward strand.
ACCAGGATCTCTGGCAGAAGGCCACGCTCGCGCTGGCGGTGGTGGGCAACGAGCGCCGCCACGTCGACGAGCAGATGGAGAAGATCATCCACTTCGTGGAGGAGATGTACGTCGCGCCCCTGCTGACCCGGCAGACGGAGATCATGGCCTTCGGGGACACGCTGTACACCCCCGGACCGCCGCGGTCCGCTGGACGGGCCGAGGCCGGGGACGACGAGGAATCGGACGAGGAGGAGGCGTCGGACGATGAGGCGGGTCCGGAAGCGGACCTGGAGGAGCTCATCGCCGGCATGGGCCGTGGAGATCGCTCCATGGCCGAGGCCGAGGGGATGGCGGACTGGGAGCGCCGGCACCAGGGGCAGGAGAGCGGGCGGCCGGCCCGGGGCACGGAGCGGCAGCAGGGGCCGCTGTCCCTGGATGATGCCCGGGCGCGCGCCCGGAGCCTGCGCAACCCGAGGGATTGGGAGAAGAAATGAGTACCAGCAATCGGCCGGAGCGGGTGGGGCAGGAGATCCAGGCGGCGCTCGGGAGGATGCTCACCCGGGGTGAGCTGAAGGATCCCCGCATCGGCTTCATCACCATCACCGGCGTGAAGGTGTCGCCGGACCTGAAGACGGCGCGCGTCTACTACTCGATGATGGGGAGCGAGCAGGAGCGCAAGGAGACCCAGAAAGGTCTCGAGGCGGCCAAGGGTTACATCCGCCGGGAAATCACCGAGGCGGTGAACCTGCGCGTCTCGCCCGAGGTGTTCTTCACCTTCGACGAGTCGCTGGAGCGGGGTGACCGCATCGAGCGGTTGCTGCGCGAGGTGAAGGACAAGGAAGGCTGGTAGCCGCGCACGGTGCGGTTGCCGGTGAGGATTGGAAGCATGGACGGCGTCCTGGTCATCGATAAGCCCAAGGGGCCCACCTCGTTCGACGTGGTGCGGCAGGTCCGGGGTCTGCTCAAGGTGAAGAAGGTGGGCCACACCGGCACGCTGGACCCGATGGCCACGGGGGTGCTGCCCCTGTGCCTGGGCGAGGCGACCAAGGTGGCCGGCTTCATCACCGAGGGCGACAAGGCCTACGACGCCGTGGTGCGTCTGGGCGCGGAGACGGACACCCAGGACGCCGAGGGCAAGGTGGTGGCCGAGGCTCCGGTGCCCGCCCTGACGTCCGCGCTGCTGGAGGACGTGCTGGGCCGCTTCCGCGGCTCCTTCGAGCAGGTGCCGCCCATGTACTCGGCGGTGAAGGTGGGTGGGAAGCGGCTGTACGAGCTCGCCCGCGCCGGCGAGGAGGTGGAGCGCGCCAGCCGCCACGTGACGGTGTACGAGCTGGTGCTGCGCGACTTCAGCGCCAACCAGCTCCGCCTGTCGGTGCGCTGCTCCAAGGGCTTCTTCGTGCGCACGCTGGCCTATGACATCGGCCGGGCGCTGGGCTGCGGGGCCCACCTGGAGGCGCTGCGGCGCACCCACAGCGGTCCCTTCGCCCTGGCGCATGCCCTGCCGCTGGCGGACCTGGCCGAGCTGGCCCGGGAGCCCGAGGCCCTGGCGAAGCGGCTGCTGCCCATCTCCGAGGCCCTCACGGACCTGCCCGCGGTGCGGGTGAGCGCGGCGGACGCGGCCCGGGTGGCCCATGGCGTGCCCGTGGAGGCGCCCGCCCATCCCGGCCGGGTGCGGGTGGTGGACCCCTCGGACGCGCTGCTCGCCGTGGCCGAGGTGGTGCGCGGCCGGCTGCGGTACCTGCGGGTGCTCGTCTGACCCCCTGCAGCCCTGGAGAGCGTCCTGGAGCCCCTCGTCCCGGGGGCATTGGACTGTCCACTGGCCCGTTTCCAGTCAGTTGCCCGGGCGCTTCAGGTTGACCGCCCGCACGGGCGGTGCTTATAAGCCCCCGGTTCGTCAGTAGAAGGAAGCCCGGTCTGTACCCCTCCGCGGACCGCGGCGACCGCAGTACCCACCCCCCGGAGCGGGAAGAAGAAGGAAGCACATGTCGGCACTGCATCAGGATCGCAAGGCAGAGGTTGTCGCGAAGTACCGCACCCACGAGAGCGACACGGGCTCTCCCGAGGTGCAGGTGGCCCTGCTCTCCGAGCGCATCACCATGCTCACGGAGCACTTCAAGACGCACAAGAAGGACCACCACTCCCGCCGCGGTCTGCTGAAGCTGGTGGGTCAGCGTCGCCGCCTGCTCGACTACCTGAAGAGCAAGGACGCCAACCGCTACAAGAAGCTCATCGAGGGCCTCGGCATCCGCAAGTAGGCCCACGGCAGTGAATCGGGGCGCTGGCATCCGTCAGCGCCCCGAGTCGTTACGGAGTCGCGGTTCAGAGTCGCAGTTCGAGGAAGAGAGCGGGGCGAAGCAAGAAGCAACGGAGTGGTTGGACGGAGGTTTTGGTTTCCGTTCGGACGGGCCGACCCGTGCAGCAGACGGGTCGGCCCGCGCGATCAGGGATCAAAGCTCCGGCGATCCCTCTGGCGCTTCCGAGGCGCCCCCACGCAGTCCAGCCGCGGTTGCCCGTATCCGCCTGTTCCAGGCCAGGCGACCGCATCCACCCCACAGGCCTCGCACCGAGGCGCGTGGGCCCTCACCTTTCTTTTGTCCAAAGGCAGGGCACGCGTCCGCGGGGCCACCAGGAAGTACGAGGCAAGACCGATATGCATCTGAAGAAGAGCGTCAAGATTGGCGAGACCGAGCTGTCCATCGAGACCGGCCACATGGCCAAGCAGGCGGATGGCGCCGTGGTGGTTCGCTACGGCGACACCATGCTGCTCGTCACCGCGGTGAGCGCGCGCGAGAAGAAGGACGTGGACTTCCTCCCCCTCACGGTGGAGTACCAGGAGAAGCTGTACTCGGCCGGCCGCATCCCCGGCAGCTACTTCAAGCGCGAGGGGCGCCTGACGGAGAAGGAGACGCTGGCCAGCCGTATCGTGGACCGCTCCTGCCGCCCGCTGTTCCCGGACGGGTACGCCTACGAGACGCAGATCATCACCAGCGTCATCTCCGCGGACCCGGAGCACGAGGGTGACATCCACGGGATTACCGGCGCCTCCGCGGCGCTGTGGGTGTCGGACATCCCGTTCAACGGCCCCATCGCCGGCATCCGCGTGGGCCGCGTGGACGGCAAGCTCATCGCCAACCCCACCTCCAAGCAGCGCGAGCAGTCGGACATCGACCTGGTCATGGCCGTCAGCCGCGAGGCCATCGTGATGGTGGAGGGTGGTGCCGAGGAGGTGAGCGAGGCGGACATGGTGGCCGCGCTCGAGTTCGGCAAGCAGGCCGTGCAGCCCGCGCTGGATCTGCAGGACGAGCTGCGGCGCGCGCTGAACAAGACGGTGCGCAACTACGACAAGGTCGCCGCGGTGGCCGAGGACCTGAAGGCGAAGGTGCGCGCGCTGGCCTGGGACGGCATCGTCCAGGGCTACACCATCAAGGAGAAGGCGGCCCGCTACGACGCGCTCTCCAAGGCCAAGAAGGAGGCCCTGTCCAAGCTCAAGGAGCAGATGGGCGAGGCCTTCACCTCCCAGGTGGAGAAGCACGCCAAGGCGGTGGTGGAGGACCTGAAGTACGAGCACATGCGCACGCTGACGGTGAACGGTGGCCGCATCGGCGGCCGCGGCCACGACAAGGTGCGTGACATCACCAACGAGGTGGGCGTGCTCCCGCGCACCCACGGCAGCGCGCTCTTCACCCGCGGCGAGACGCAGGCGCTGGTGGTGGCCACGCTGGGGACCTCCGAGGACGAGCAGCGGCTGGAGCTGCTCGGCGGCATGTCCTTCAAGCGGTTCATGCTGCACTACAACTTCCCGCCGTTCAGCGTGAACGAGACCAAGCCCCTGCGCGGCCCCGGCCGTCGCGAGGTGGGTCACGGCGCCCTCGCCGAGCGCGCGCTGCGCAACATGCTGCCCCCGAGCGACAAGTTCCCGTACACGGTGCGGCTCGTGTCGGACATCCTCGAGTCCAACGGCTCGTCCTCCATGGCCTCCGTGTGCGGTGGCACGCTGGCGCTGATGGACGCGGGCGTGCCCATCAAGGCCCCCGTGGCCGGCATCGCCATGGGCCTGGTGAAGGAGGGCGATCAGGTCGCCATCCTCTCGGACATCCTCGGTGACGAGGACCACCTGGGCGACATGGACTTCAAGGTGTGCGGCACCTCGAAGGGCATCACCTCCATCCAGATGGACATCAAGATCACCGGGCTGACCACGGAGATCATGAGCCGCGCGCTGGAGCAGGCGCGTCAGGGCCGTCTGCACATCCTGGGCGAGATGCTCAAGACGATGGCCGAGCCGCGCAAGGAGATCAGCTCCTACGCGCCGCGCATCACCACCATCCAGATCCGCCCCGAGTTCATCAAGAACGTCATCGGGCCGGGCGGCAAGGTGATCAAGGACATCATCGCCCGCACGGGTGCCGTCATCAACATCGACGACTCGGGCCGCGTGGACATCGCGAGCTCGAACGTGGACTCGGTGAAGTCGGCCATCGCGATGATCCAGGCGCTCACGCGCGAGGCGGAGATCGGGAAGATCTACACGGGCACGGTGCGGAAGATCGCCGAGTTCGGCGCCTTCGTGGAGCTGTTCCCGGGCACGGATGGTCTCATCCACATCTCCGAGCTGTCGGACAAGCGCGTGAAGAGCGTGTCGGACGTGCTCAACGAGGGCGATGAGGTGCTGGTGAAGGTCGTCAGCATCGACAAGACGGGCAAGATCCGCCTGTCGCGCAAGGAGGCCATGGCCGAGCGCGCCGCGACGCAGCAGGGCACCGCCCCCGCTCCGACGGACACCACCCAGGCCGGGGCCACCCAGCCGGGCGCCAAGGCCTGAGCCGGCGCACCCCTCTCCCATGGGGAGTGGGTGACGCGAAGCCCTCTTTCCGCTCCGGCGGGGGAGGGCTTCTTCCTTTGCGGGCTCCTGGCGGGAAAAATCCTCCTGGTGGCTCGTGCGTTGATGTGCGGGTCCACCTCCGGAGCCTCGCGTGTCCCCAGGGCCTTTCACCGCGCTCTCGCGTTTCCTCGGCCACTTCCGGTGGGCCTTCATGCCGCTCGGCCTGCTGGCTCTCATCGCCGTGGGCGTCCACGCCGCGGCCGATACGCTCGATGACCGGCTCCTCGCCGTGGTCGACCTGGCCGATGCCGCGTTCGACCGCATCGTGGGCCGCTACAGCTTCACCGCGCCCCTCGTGGACCTGCTCTCCCTCGAGCGGCGCACCACCCTGGCTCGCGCCCTCGCCCTGGCCTGGGAGCTGACGGCGGACGTCGTGCTCGCTCTGCCCGCGCTCGGCTACCGCGAGGAGGCGCCGTCTCCAGTCCGGTCCCCCCTCGCGCTCCCGCAGCGCCACACGTGGCGCGCCATGCTGGGGCGCTGCCTGCGCAAGCCCACCACGATGCGGTGGATCCGCCCGCTGGCCACCGCGCTCGTGGCCGTGGCCGGCGCCTGTACCGTGGCGCGGCTCGTCCAGGGCTCGGTGTACCTCTCGTGGCGCGAATTGCTCGGCGAGAGTGTGGCGGATGGGGTGGCCCGGGGCCTCGCGCTCGCGGCCCTGGTGGGACTCCTGTGGCGGCTGGGCTGGCGCGCGGTTCTGCGCAACCTCCAGCACGCCGACGCCGCCTCCGAGCAGCACGCTCGCGGATTCGCACGGGCCTTCGCCTACGGCCTGCCCGGCTCCGCCCTGGTGGCGCCCCTCGCGCTCGCCGCCGCGCTCGATGCCTCGCCCCTCTGGTCCTTCGTGCGCTGAGGAGGACGCCCCGTGTTCCCACGCCACGTCCGAGGGTTGCTCGACTTCTCCCTGGCCGCCCTCTGCCTCTGGTGCGCCTGGCACCACACGCCCGCGGGCGCGCTCGTGCGGCGCACCTCGGCCTGGGTCCTCGGGAGCCGGAGCACCGCCCGGCCGTTGCTCGCCTACTACGATGGCGTCAGTTCCTCCGGCGTGTCCGCGCCCGCGCTCGCCCCCGTGGCGCCACCCCTCCGGCCCTTCACCGGCTCGGAGGCGCTCGCGTATGGCACCCACCTGGCGCTCAAGGGCCTTTCGCCCGCGGCCCGGGCTCCCGCCTTCGCGCTCGCCACGGAGCTGGGCATCCCCTCTGAGTCCCTGCTCGACGAGGTCCGCGGCCCCGCCGCCGCTCGCAGGCTGCACGAGTCCCTGGCCAGCGCCTTCCCCTACGAGGAGTCCCGCCTCACCGCCGTCTTCGCCGGCCGCGTCCCCGCCCGCTATGCCGCCGCCCGCGTGGCGGCCGAGGGGGGAACTCCGAGTCTGGAGCGGCTCGCGAGACAGCTCCCGCCCGGCTACGAGGACGCCACCGTGGCCGCCGCCCAGGCCCTCGCGCTGGCCACGGCCTTCGGGCTCGCCTGGCCCGTGCCGGAGCACACCCCGGTGACGAGCCCCTTCGGCTACCGCCTCCACCCCGTGCTGGGCACGCGCAAGCTGCACACCGGCGTGGACCTCTCCGTCCGCGTGGGCACCGAGGTGCGCGCGGTGGCCGAGGGCACGGTGCGCCGCGCCAGCGAGGACGGCGTGAATGGCCGGGTGCTCATCCTCGACCATGGCCGCGGCGTGACGACGGCCTACTGCCACAACTCGGAGCTGCTCGTCCGGCCCGGGCAGCGCGTGGCTCGCGGCGAGCTCATCGCCCGCTCGGGCAACACCGGCCGCTCCACTGGGCCCCACCTGCACTACCAGCTCGAGCTCTCCGCCCAGCCCGTGGACCCGCTGCGCTTCCGTCCCAGGTCCACTCCCGTGGCGGACGAGTCCTCTCGCTGAACAGGCCGAGAACTCGATTCCTGGCCACATTGTGCTACCTCATCACACATGACTTCGTCCGTCAGCGTGAGGGTCCGCCGCGTGCGCGCCCATGCCGAGCCGTTGCCGTTGCCGCGCTACGAAACCGCGCTGGCCGCGGGGATGGATCTGCGGGCGGATATCGATGGGGAACTGACGCTCGGGCCGATGGAGCGGGCGGCGGTGCCCACGGGCCTGGCCCTGGCGCTGCCCCCCGGTTACGAGGCGCAGCTCCGGTCCCGCTCGGGACTGGCGCTCAAGCACGGCATCACCCTGTTGAACTCACCCGGTACGGTGGACGCGGACTACCGGGGCGAGGTCCAGGTGCTCCTGGTGAATCTCTCGTCACAGCCCTTCACCCTCCGGCGCGGCGAGCGCATCGCCCAGCTCGTGGTGGCTCCGGTGTCCCAGGTGTCCCTGGTGGAGCTGACGGTGCTGGACGATACCGAGCGGGGAGCGGGGGGCTTCGGCTCGACGGGCCGCTGAGCGGGCGTTCCTTGCCCCGTCTTCGCGCGGCGGGTTAAGACCGTTCGAGGGTGCCTTCTGGAGGCCCCGCAACAGCCCCCCCACCTCCGGGAGTTCGACCGCTTTGCTTTGCCACCGCTGCGGCAGCCAGGTCCCCGACACCAGTGAATCCTGCGCCACCTGTGGGCTGAAGCTCTCGGGCGCCGCGGCGGGGGCCGGCCCGCGCCGTCGTGGGGCGAGCGTGGAGGCTCCCTACAAGCCCGGCGACGTCTTCGCCAGGCGCTACGCCATCCGCGAGGTGCTCGGACCGGGCCCGGTGGGCCATGTCTTCCGCGCGCTCGACCAGGAGATGGACGTCGAGGTCGCGCTCAAGGTCATCAACCCCCGCCTGGTGCAGATGCCCGAGGAGCGCACCCAGTTCTCCTTCGCGCTGCGCCAGGGCAAGAAGCTCACCCACCCCCACCACGTGCGCGTCTACGAGGAGGGCGAGGAGCGCAACCGGCCCTACTTCACCACCCAGCTGCTCGAGGGCATGACGCTGCGGCGGATGATGGATCAACGCGCGGCCCAGGGGCAGCGCTTCTCGGCCCGGGAACTCGAGCCCCTCCTGGCGCAGCTCGTCGAGGCGCTCAACACCGCCCACAAGTACGGGCCGCACTCGGACCTCAAGCCCGACAACATCTTCGTCCTGCCGGACATGCTGAAGGTGACGGACTACGGGCTGGCGCTCGGCATTCCCCGGCTGCCCTTCCTCCAGGCCCAGAAGGTCTGGCGCGTCGCGAGCTACGTCGCCCCCGAGTACGCCGAAGGTGGCGAGCTGGACACGCGGATGGACCTCTACTCGCTCGGCGTCATCGTGGGCGAGCTGCTCACCGGCCAGACGCCCGAGGACGGGGAGCTGCCGGACCTGCAGGCCCACGATCCCGAGCTGCCCCCCGGCGTGGAGTCCCTCTACCGGCGGACCGTCAACGCCAATCCGCTCGCGCGGCCGAAGACGGCGAGCGAGTTCCTCACCGAGTTCTCCGCGGCCCTGGCGCGTCCGAGGCCGCCGTCCGGGTCCGCGAAGCCCGCGGCGGGAGCGCAGGCCCCGGGGGCCGCCCGTCCCCGTCCCAAGCCCGTGCCCTTCAGTCTCACCGCCGAGCTGGCGACGGCCTCTCCGCTGGGCGACGACATGCTGCCGCCGCCCGTTCCCACCGCCGAGCTGCCCGCCCTGGCGGCCCCGACGATCCAGGTGCCCGTCGTGGGCGGCGCCCCCACCCAACAAGAGCTCCCCAAGGCCACCGTCCAGGAGGTCCCCGTGTCGCGCACTCCCACGCTCGAGGCGCCCCGCGTGGACTCCGCGCCCACCGAGCTGCTGACCGCCGACAGCATCGAGCAGCGGCTCGCCTCGAAGGCTCCGGAGAACGCGCGTCCGCTGGATGCCACCCAGCCGCTCGACTCGGCGACGCTCGCGGCGATGATGGGCCGGGCGCCCAAGCCCGCTCCCGCTCCCGCTCCCAAGCCTCGCCCGGCTCCGGCTGCTCCGGCTCCGGCTCCCGCCGCGCGTGCCGAGCCCCCACCCCGGCCCGTGGTGCAGGCTCCTCCCGCCCGCGTGGCTCCCCGGAACGGGCCCGCGGCACCGGCTCCCCGCTCCCGCTCCTCCACGGTGGTGCTGGTGCTGTTGACGCTCGCGGGCCTCGGCCTGGGCGCGGCGGGCGGCTACTGGATCCTGTGGAAGATCCGCCATGGCGCCCAGCCGGCTCCCGCGGCGCCCTCGTCCTCGCAGGGGGCGAAGCCATGAAGCGGTGGGGGTGGCTCGCCCTGCTCGTGTTGTGGGCGCCGCTGGTGGCCGCCTCGGAGCCGGCGCGGCCTCGCGTGGTGGTGGTGAAGTCCGCCGGGCTCGCGCCCTACGCGGCGGTGGTGGCCGGCTTCAGCGCCGAGGTGCGCGCCGAGGTGGTGGAGGTGACGTTGGAGGACAGCGCCCCGGCGGCGGCCCGGGCCTTCCAGCGCATCGCCTCGCAGAAGCCGGCGCTGGTGCTGGCCATCGGCCCGCTGGCGGCCAACACCGCCCGCCGCACCTTGGACACGCAGGTCCCCGTCCTCTTCGTCATGGTGCCCTACTACGAGAAGTACGGCCTGGAGGGCCCCAACATCACCGGCATCGCGCTCACCAGCGACTTCCGCCCCGAGCTCGCCGCCCTCAAGTCCGTGGCTCCCGCGGCGAAGCGGGTGGGCATCCTGCATGACCCGCGCTTCTCCGCCGGGCTGGTGGAGGCGGCGCAGTCGGCCGCGGGGCCCCTGGGCCTCTCCATCGTGCCGCTCGCGGCGGACGCGCAGGGCAAGGCGGAGAAGGTGCTCGCCGGCTCGAAGGACAAGGTGGACGCACTGCTCATGGTGGCCGACAAGACGGTGGGCAACGCCGCCGTCGTCCAGGAGCTCATCTCGTTCGCCACCGCTCAACACCTGCCACTGGTGGGCCTCACCCCCAGTCAGGTGAAGGAGGGCGCCACGCTCGCCCTCGCTCCCAGCCCCACCGCCATCGGGCAGCAGGCGGGCCGGCTGGCCAACCGCATCATCCATGAGAAGGTCGATCCCGGTGCGCTGGCGGTCTCCCAGCCCGAGGGGATGGACCTGGCCGTCAATCTCTCCGCCGCCAGCAAGCTGGGAGGCTCCAGGGACGTGGTGCTGGAGCTGCTCCGGTTCGCGGCCAAGCGGGACTTCCCCGTGAGGGTCTTCGAGTGATTCCGCGTTACAGCCGCAAGGAGATGTCTTCCCTCTGGACCGACGTGGCCCGTCTGCGCCGCTGGCGCGACGTGGAGCTGGCCGCGCTGGAGGGCATGGTGGAGCAGGGCATCGCCCCGCGCGAGGCGTTGCAGGACTGCCTCGAGCGCGCCGGTGACTTCACCGAGGCGGATGCCGCCCGCATCGAGGAGATCGAGCGCACCACCAAGCACGACGTCATCGCCTTCCTCACCTTCATGGAGGAGCGGATCGGCCCGAGCGCCCGCTGGCTGCACCTGGGCATGACGTCCTCGGACGTGCTGGACACGTCGCTGGGCCTGGTGCTGCGCGATGCGGTGGATCTCATCCTCCAGGGGGTGGGGCGCGCCATGGCCGCGGTGGAGAAGCGCGCCTTCGAGCACAAGCGCACGCTGATGATGGGCCGCAGCCACGGCATCCACGCCGAGCCCATCACCTTCGGGCACAAGCTGGCCATCTGGTACGACGAGCTGCGCCGCGCCGAGTCCCGCCTGCTCCGGGCCCGCGAGGTCATCGCCGTGGGCAAGATTTCGGGCGCCGTGGGCACGTTCGCGCACCTGCCGCCCGCGGTGGAGGTGTTCGCCTGCAAGAAGCTGGGCCTCACGCCCGCGCCGGCCTCCAGTCAGATCGTCCAGCGGGACAGGCACGCCGAGTACTTCTCCGCGCTGGCGCTGCTGGGCTCGAGCATCGAGAAGTTCGCGGTGGAGATCCGCCACCTGCAGCGCACCGAGGTCCGCGAGGCCGAGGAGCACTTCACCCCGGGCCAGAAGGGCTCGAGCGCGATGCCGCACAAGCGCAACCCCATCCTCTCGGAGAACCTCTCCGGGCTGGCGCGGCTGCTGCGCGGCTACGCGGTGAGCGCGCTGGAGGACGTGGCGCTCTGGCACGAGCGGGACATCTCGCACTCGTCGGTGGAGCGGGTGATCGGCCCGGATGCGACGATCGTGGCCGACTTCATGATGCACCGCTTCGCCGGGCTGATGGAGAACCTGCGCGTCTACCCGGAGAACATGCAGAAGAACCTGGACATGCTGGGCGGGGTGGTGAACTCGCAGCGGATCCTCCTGGAGCTGGCGCGCAAGGGGATGGATCGCCAGGCGGCGTACGTCATCGTGCAGCGCAACGCGATGCGCATGTACGAGCAGGGCGTGTCCTTCCGGCAGGCGCTCGCGGAGGACCAGGATCTGCTCGCGGTGATGACGCCGGCGGAGATCGAGGACTGCTTCTCGGCCGGCTATCACATCAAACACGTGGACGACATCTTCCAGCGGGTGTTCGGCCGGAGCGAGTAGCGGGCACCTTCAGGGCTCAATGGCCCCCGAAGGTCAGGGTGAAGTCGCACGTGAGGACGGAGCAGAAGCCCGTGCAGTTGAAGTCGTCGAGGACACTGGGGTTCGGAAAGGGCTTGCCCCCGACGACACCGCGCAGCGCGTCCTCTTCGAACTCGGTGAGCGGCTTGCCGGAGGGGCTCTCGGGTAGGGCCGAGCGCTCCTCGGCGGTGAGGGTGGCGCGGTAGTCCGGCTCCTTCCAGGCGCGGATGATTCGTTTCGTGTCCATGGCTGTCCTTGGCTCGGACCGCGCTCCGGGATGGGCGCGGGCTACCTGGAGGGAGTCCTGTCTCCCGAAGTGTGATGGGGCGGGGAGACCGTCTCGTCAGCTCGGCCCGCCACGGTCGGGCGGGAGTAGTTCCAACAGTTCGGGATGCCTCATGGCTCCCGCCTCGAGCTTGCCGTATGCGACCTCGGCTTCCTCCTCCGGCTCCGCGCGCTGGGCGAACGACTCGTGGTCGATGCACAGCACCTGCCCGTCGGTCCGCAGCACCCAGAGGTCTATCTCCGTGCAGTCGAGTAGTCCGTCCACCCTTCCGAGTAGGAGAACCGCCCGTCCTCTTCCAGCGTCAGGGTGGAGGTGACGTTCCACCCATCGGGGGATTGCGAGGAGTCTTCGTAGGTCTTCATGGTGGCTCTGGAAGAGGCCTCAATTCCGCTCTGGCGCCTCAAGCTTCTTGAGCATCTCCACCGCGTTGGTGTTCTTGGGGGTCAGCTCCAGGGAGCGGCGGTAGTTCGCGATCGCCCGCTCCTTGTTGCCGCTGACCATGTACGCCTCACCCAGGCTGTCGTAGGCGTTCCCATCACCGGGAAACATCTCCACGTTCAGCTCGAAGATCGCGATCGCGTCCGCCACACGCCCAGCGCCCAGCAGCTGATATCCGGTGCGATTCAGTTCCACCGGCGAGAAGTCGTACTCGGCCGCCTTCGTCGCCTTGAGGGCCTTGTACCTGGCGATGGCCTCCGCCACGGATGCCTTGTCGAGGGCCGCCATCACGACTTCCCCGATGGCCTGCCGGGGCTGTTGGGGCGGAATGCCATGAAGGATGCTCAGCACTCCGGCCGCGAGCTCCAGGAGCTTGTCCCCGCGCGACGTATTGTCGAGGATCACGACGAGCTCCTTGCGCTCGGGTGCGCGGATGAGAATCGTGGAGAACCCGTTGATTCCGCCCGAGTGGCTGACGGTGGCGAGCTCCGTCTTGGTGTCGTTCAGCGTGAGCGGCTTCACGACCCATCCGTGGGCGTACTGGTTCATTCCCGGTGTGAACATCTGCTGCTTGAGCGGCGCGGGGAGCAGCTTGTCGAGGTAGAGCGCCCGGTCCCAGAGGTAGAGATCCTCCACCGTCGAATACAGGGAGCCGGCCGCATACGGCAGCCCCATGTCGAGGTAGGGCGCGTTGACCAGGCCGCCGGGCCCGTACTGGTAGCCACTCGCGCGCTTCGGGAGCACCGTCGCATGGACGTCATAGCCGCTGTTCTTCATCCCCAGCGGGCCGAAGATGCGCTGCTGCAGCGCCTGTGCATACGTCATCCCGGTGAGCTTCTCGATGATGGCGCCGAGCAGGAAGTAGCCGGAGTTGTTGTACGACCACTTCGTCCCGGGTTCGAACTCGAGGTCGCCGCTGGCGAACTTCTTCACGAAGTCCGCGACCGTATAGGGGTCACGCGAGTCGTTCGCGAAGAACGTGGGCGAGGACGTGTAGCTCGGGATGCCCGAGGTGTGGTTCAGCAGGTGCGAGATCGTGATGCGATCGCCCGTGTCCTTGCGGTAGTCCGGAAGATGCTTGGTGAGCGTGTCATCGAGCTGGAGCTTCCCCTCGGCGACGAGCTGCATGATGACCATCGAGGTGAACTGCTTCGTGATGGAGCCGAGGCGGAACTTCGTATCGGGTGTATTCGGCAGCTGCCATTCGAAGTTCGCCTGGCCGTAGCCCTTCTTGTGGACGATGCCCTTCTCGTCGGCGACGAGCACGGCACCGTTGAACTGGCGCAACTGGTGGTACTTCGTGACGAGCCGATCAATCTCCTGCTGCCGCGTTGCCGCTTCGGCGGACACGGCCAGCACGAAGACGAAGAGCGCGCTCGCGATGCGCGCATGGAGCCAATTCATTCGATTCCCCACGTGTTGAACGGATACGGTCCGGGCTTGAGCCCGGAATCCCCGTCGAGCATAGCCCATGACACACCACCTCCTGTTCCTGCCCGGTGCCGGTGGCGCCGCGTCCTTCTGGCATCCGCTCGGAGCGTTGTTTGGACATAGTCGAGTGCCCCCGCCCTCTCCCAGAGGGAGAGGGCGCATGCGCAACACGGCCCGCGGGCTCACCGGGAGATGAGCTGGTTGGCCGCGCCTCGGGTGACCACCGCCTGCGCGACGATGGCGAGCTGTTGCTGGGCGGTGGCGGTGTTCATCAGGGCGAGGCTGACCGCATGCGCCGATGCCTGGAGCACGTGGGCGATGGCGAACTCGGGCGCGATCTCGATCAAGGCCTGAGCGCTCTTCCCGGCCTGGGCGAGCAGGGCCTCGGGCGAGAGCGCCGCTGGAGCGGGGGCCTCGGGTGGGGCGGCCGCGGCCGGGACGGTGCTCGTCGCGGGAGCCGTGGCCGCGGCCTGGGCCGTGGCGGGACGAGGGGCGTTGGGCGTGGGTACACCCCCCTGCGAGGCCAGCGCGAGGATGCTCTGCTGCTGCTGCTCGAGCACGCGGTTCAAGGTCGTGAGCGCGTGGGCACTGGCGTCCACGATCAGGGTCAGCTCCCGGGCGAAGTCCTGAGCACTCTTCGTCATGGTGTGCCTCCTCACTTCGAGCCAGCGGGCTGGGAGTAGATGGGGGCGGTGGCGTGCCCGGTCGATGCCGTATCCAGGCCGTAGAGGGTCGCGACGCCCTGGGTGGTGGCGGCCTGCATGGTCACGTAGGAGGCCTGCTGAGACTGGGTGGCGTTGTGGGCCGCGTTGGAGATCGCTTGCGATGTGGTCACGTAGAGGTTGCCCATGGCGATGGCGGGGGCATCTCCGAGCACCTTCAGGTTCGCCTGCGTCACAGAATCGGTGATCTGGTCATTGACCGCGGTGGGGAACGCCATGTCTCTGCCTTTCCGGTCGAAGGGGTTGAAGCAGCCCGGAGTCTCCCATTCGCCCGCGAGGACCCGCCAGCACGCCGCGGCGCGTCACCTCCAGGCCCTCGGAGCGAGCAGGCGGGCGCGGATTGCGGCGATCCGAGCTGCACGCTGTAAAGTTGCATACATGCTCAACGTCGTCGTCGTGGAAGACGACTCCAACCTGCTCACATCGGTGCGGCAGGCGATCGAGGCGCCGGAGTCCGGAATGCGCATCGCCGGTGCCTTCTCGCGCGGAGGCGAGGCCATCTCGTGGCTTCAGCGCCAGAAGCCGGTGGACTGCGCGCTGGTGGATCTCGGCCTCCCGGATCGCTCCGGCGTGGAGGTGCTGGCCGAGCTGAGGACGACCCACCCCACCGCCGTCGGCCTCGTCTTCACCATCTTCGACGACGACGAGCACCTGTTCCCCGCGCTGCAGGCCGGAGCGCAGGGGTACCTGCTGAAGGACTCCACCTCGGAGGTCCTCCTCCGCTCCATCCGCGAGGCGATCGCGGGGGGCGCGCCGATGACGCCAGCGGTGGCCCGGAAGGTGGTCCGGCGCTTCTGGGCGCCGCCGGTGGTCCAGCAGGAGCCGCTCACCGCGCGCGAGCGGGAGTTGCTCGTGCTGCTCTGCCATGGCGCCAGCTACGACGCGGCGGCGGCGCGGATGAAGGTGAGCCTGAGCACGGTCCAGGCGCACGTGCGCAGCACGTACCGCAAGCTCGCGGTGAGCTCCAAGGCCGAGGCGGTGAGCGCGGCCGTCCGGCTGGGCCTCTTCGTGCCATGAAGCTGAGCCTCCTCGTCGGCAGTCCGCCCTCCAGCGGTCCGTTGGTGGAGGCGCACCGCAAGATGCGCGCGCCCCGTGCGGTGGCGATGCTGATGGCGGGGGCGCTGGCGGTGGCGCTGGTGCCACTCATCCCCGGCGTCTCCACGCGGCTCGAGGTCTCTCTCCACGACACCGCGCGGGCGATGGGGCTGTTCGCGATCGTCTCGTTCTCCGCGGCGGGGGTGTTCTGGCGCCGGGGGGCCACGCCCACCTACTGGTGGCTGTGTGCCCTCGAGACGCTGACCACCGCGCTCTCGCTGCTGTCCCTGGTGTGGGCGTCGGGGAATCCGCTCAGCCCATTCTGGCTGCTCTTCGTCTGCCTGTGCCTGATCGTCGCCGTGGATGCCAACGGACGCATCATCGAGGGCCTGGCCTTCGTGGTCGCGCCCCAGGTGCTCGCGCTGCTGTTCCTCCTCGAGGGAGAGCCCGCGAAGGCGGGGATCTCCGCGGTCATCGGCGGCGTGGTGGTGGTGTTGGGCACCGTGCTCCGGGGGCTGTTCGTCGGCCTCACCGAGGCGCGCAACGAGCGGGATCGCCTCCGCGCCGAGCTGGCCGAGCTGCGCCTTCGAGAGGAGCGTCACCGCATCTCGCGCGACCTTCACGACGGGCTCGGGACCGAGCTGGCCAGCCTCACCTGGACGGCGCGCACGCTCCACCAGCGGCTCGAGGGCTCCCCCGTGCAGGGCGAGGTGGGGCACCTGCTCGAGCGGCTCCGCTCCGGCATGGACGAGCTGCGCACCGTGGTCTGGGCGTTGCGCGTGCCGGCTCGCCCCTGGGAGGACGTGGTGGTGCGGCTCTCCCAGCGGTGCCGGGAGCTGGGCGGTGACCGCGACGTGGTGGTGGATGCCTCCGCCGCCGACCCGCGCGCGGAGCTCGATGGTCAGGTGTCGCTCGATCTGGTGCGCGCCGTTCAGGAGCTGGTGCACAACGCCGCCCGCCACGCGCGGCCCCGGTGCATCCGCGTCACGCTCCGCTGCGAGCCGGACGGAATCCGTTTCCGGGTCGAGGACGACGGCCGGGGGCTCGCCGACGGCGCGCTCGAGCGGAGCGAGGGCGGCCTCAAGAACTTCCGGGCGCGGGTGGAGGGCGCGGGCGGCACCACGCAGGTGGAGTCGTCGCCGCGGGGGACGCGGGTGTCCGCGTGGCTACCCACACCTACCTTTCGGCCTGACATATCCATGCAATAGCGGCATGGCGCCATGCGGCGGTACCTCTGCCGCATGCCTGACACTTCTCTCAAACGCCTCGTCGTGGGTGCCGTCCTCGCGCTGTCCATCGTCAGCACGGGCTGCGGCGCGGTCATGTCGTACATCCAGGGCGGTCCCCTCATCCGAGAGCCGAACGGGCCGACCGGGAAGATCGTGATCGACAACAAGAGTGGCTACACGCTCGGCGCGGTGCTGCTGTCCGACTGTGACAGCTCCACCTACGGCCTGAACCGGCTCCCCGCGCGCACGGGCATCGAGGACGGGAAGACGTACGAGTTCACCGTCTCGCCCGGGTGCTGGAGCATCGCCATCGGCAGCGGCAGCGCGGAGGTTCGCGGAAAGCTCTACGTCGCCGCGGACAAGGCCTCCGTCTACACGGTGAACTGACATGGCGGCCGCGCGTGTGGACTCGATGCGTGCGTTGGTGCTGCTCGTCGCCGCTGGCGTGCTGTCCTCCGGCTGCATCAGCGTCGGATACGGCGCCGGAGTGGCGGCGGCGAGGGTGGACACCTCGCCGGAGAGCTCGCCACTCGAGTACACGCGCCAGGTCGACTACTCCCGCACGTACCACCAGTTCCGATTGGTGGACACGAGCGGCATCCTGCTCGCGGGGTTGGTGAACATCGGACGCCAGTCGGCGGCGCGCGACGCGGCGGTCGACCAGGCCATCGCGGCGGGCGCGAAGAGCGGCGACGTCGTCGAGTACTCCTACAAGCCCTACGAGATCCTCCCGGGCCCGCGGATCACCGCGGATCTGCGGCTGGGCCTCGGACCGGCGAGCACGACGTTCACCGGCGCCGGGGGGGTCCGGTACGAGCGCGGGAACTACTTCGCCTTCGACGTGGGGGGAGAGCCGCTCGTGTGGAACCCGGAGGGGCTGCCGGTGATGGCGTCCGTCGGCGCCTCGATGCTGCTGGAGAGCTGGGGCCTCGATGAGCAGGCGGGGATCGGCTTCGAGCACGACTACCTCGGGCTGGACGTCTTCGGGAACGGGAAGATCGGCGTGCGGCTGCCGGGAAATGTCGGCCTGACCGGGAAGCTGCACGTCGGACTGGTGTCACCGCTGCTGGGGCTGCTGCTGGGCTCCCCGCGGCTGTCCTGGTACGGCGGCCTCGAGGCGGCGTGGGCGACGCCCTGGAAGCCGCTCACCGTGGTGGGGGACTTCGTCTACGGCTCCCCGCTCTGGCTGGATCTCCCGTTTCGCGGCGGCTTCTCCACGCGCTTCGGCGTCAACGCCGTCGTCAGCATCGAGGCGCTGATGCCGGCGCCCGGCAATCCCTGAACCCCCTTCACAGCACCGTCTCTCCCGAGGAGCGCGTCATGCCCCGGCCGTCCCGTCATGTCCTCCCGCTGGCCGTCGTCCTCTGCGTCGCGCTGAGCGGCTGCAGCCACATCGTCTACAGCCGCGGCGTCATGTCGGCGGAGGCCGCCAACATCGATGCCGACGAGAACCCCGAGGGCCAGCCCTTCGACTTCTCCCAGCGAAGGGTGCGGGCGGACACCCAGGAGGTCGCGTTGCTCGACTCGAGCGGCCTGGTGTGCGCCTCGCTGATGACCGCGGGCGACGCGATGGCCTCCGCCGAGGGGCGGCGCAAGCAGGCGGAGCGCAACCGCGAGTTCGGCATCCTCACCTACAAGTATCGCGTGGCGGCGCCCGGGGAGTTCGGCGGCTATCCGTGCGGCGTCTTCGTGAAGTGGAGCACCGTGAACGAGTACCGCGGCTTCCAGCCGGGCTCGGAGGGACAGGTTCCGAGCTTCGGGGAGGCGGGGCTGATGCTCTCCGGCTGGGACGAGTTCCTGCTGCCGGGGCTGTACTTCGGCGGTGGCACCCGGCCCTCGGTCGGCTTCTACTCGGAGGCGTCCGTCCCTGGCTCCGACGACATCTTCCTCCGGCTGCCGATCAACCTCGGCTTCATGATCTCGCCGCATTGGGCGGGAGGACTGGCGCTCCGGGCGACCGCGGGCTTCGACATCGTGAGCATGCTCCTGATGGCGAAGTCGCAACCGTTCCGGAATGGCTTCTGGGTGCCGCTCGACTACGGCGCGTATCTCAGTTGGACCCTGCCCGTCTTCAGCTACGCCTCGGTGACCGCGATGGCCGGGTGGGGCAAGGAGGTCCAGGTCAACAACAGCGAGCTGATGTTCGCGCAGGGCCAGTGGCTGGGGCAGATCAGCCTCGTCCTCGACTACGACGCCATCTTCAGCGGCAGGAGCTCCGCCTCCGGCGACAAGAAGATGTAGGCCGGGGGCCGCGGTCTGGAAGGGCCGCCTCGGTCGAGGCGGAAGCCCGAGGGCGCGCGCGGCTCCTCGCGGCGGTAGAGGAGGACGGCCCGCGCCTCGGCGCGGACCACGACTACGCCACGAAGGATCCGGAGACGTTCAAGAAGCTCGCCGGGTTGTTGGGTGAGGGGGCCGCGAAGAACGGGAGCGGGGGCGCGGTGCACGGCAGCCGAGACCCCGGCGTGGGACGCGGGCTAGAATCAGCTCGTCACTCGGCTCGTGGAGACCTCCTGGTGATCCTGCGCAACGTCACGGATGAAGACCTCCCGATCTTCTTCGAGCACCAACGGGACGCGGTCGCGCTGCACATGGCCGCGTTCCCGTCGCGGGAACGCGAGGCCTTCCTGACCCACTGGCGCACGAAGGTTCTCCGCCCCGAGAACATGACCCGGACCATCGTCGTTGGCGGCCGGGCCGCTGGGTACATCGGCAGTTGGGAACAGGACGGCAAGCGCCTCATCGCCTATTGGATGGGTCGCGAGCACTGGGGCAAGGGCATCGCGACACGGGTGCTCTCGGAGTTCCTCGTGCTCGAGCCGATTCGTCCGCTCCATGCGTGGGTCGCTGTCCACAACGCCGGGTCGATCCGCGTCCTCGGGAAGTGTGGCTTCCGCGCGGTGGCCCAGGAGAACCCGCAGCACGCGGACGGAGTGGCCGAGGTCCTCATGATGCTGGGTCCGAAATAGGGGGCTTGCCCCAGTGACGTGGACGGCGAGCGCCAGCTCAGGGCTCGGCGAAGCCGCAGCGCACCCACGCGTTGGCGACGTCCCGGTTGAACTTGAAGTTCACGGGCACGCGATGCTTCGCGACGGTCGCGCCAGCGTCGTCGATGGCGGAGAGCAGCGCGTGGGGCTCATACTCATCGGCCACGAGCTCGAGCCGGACCTCGTACCAGCGGCCCTCCCAGGCGATGGAGAGCTTCTTGGTCATGGCCTGTTCACGCTGTCGCGCGGAGCGGTCCAGGACCTCCGAGGCCGTTTTCACGAAGGTCGCGAACGCCGCCGCATCGAAGGGCTTGGGGTTCTTCTTGTCGCGGCCCATCACCCACGGACTGATGAGCACGGGCTCGGCGATCCCCTGCTTGCGGATCTCCACGGCCCAGCCGTCGTCCTCCTCGTTCTTGATGACCCTGGCCGTCCAGCCGTTCTTCCGCCAGAACGTGGGCTCCATGACCTCGGGCTCGGCAGGCGTGCGCTCGTCGCTCATGGGCGTTTCTCATACCCTAATACCCTATGGGCGGACACCGTCCGGCGGTACCGGTGGGTTCCCTTCCACGGCGGAGGGCTGATGCGAGCCGCCTTGCGAAGCCTCGGGGCCTCGATTACGCAGGGCGCATGGCATCATCCAGCAAGGGCTTGGGGAAGCGGCTGGCGGACTTCTGGAGGAAGCACCCGGTGTGGAGCCTCGTGCTGGCGGCCGGGGTGCTGCTGGTGGCGCTGGGCGGGGTGCGCAGTCTCCGGGGTCCGGAGGTGCCCGTCCTGGTGGTGAGGCGCGGGCCGCTGGTGCACCGGGTGGTGATGAGCGGGCGGGTGTCGCCGCCGGCCGAGTGGGTGGTGGCGAGCCAGCTGCCGGGCACGGTGGCACGAGTCCTGGTGGACGAGGGCGCCCGGGTGCAGCCGGGCCAGGTGCTGGTGGAGCTGGATGCGGCCCCCCAGGAGGCGGACGTGGCGCGCGCACGCGCGGCGTTGGCGCAGGCGCGGGCGCGGCTCGGCGGCCTGAAGGAGGTGGGGGGACCCCAGCGCGAGGAGGCGGTGCGGCGGGCCGAGGCGGAGCTGGCCCGGGTGGAGCGCGAGGAGCAGCGGGCGAGGGCGCTCGCCGAGGCGGGGGTGATGACGCGCGTGCAGCTCGAGGAGGCGGTGACGGCGCTCGAGGTGGCGCGCAGCCAGTTGGCGAGCGCGCGGGCGGAGGCGGCGGGGAGCGGGCGGGGCGGGAGCGAGCAGCTGCAGGCGGAGGCGGCCGTGGCCCAGGCCGAGGCGGAGCTGCGCGCGGCCGAGGCCCGGCGGGCCCAGGCGACGCTCACGGCGACGGCGCCCGCGGTGGTGTTGACGCGCGAGGTGGACCCGGGGGACTCGGTGCAGCCGGGCACGAAGCTGCTCACGCTGGCGCGGCTGGGCGGCACGCAGCTGACGGTGGAGCCGGATGAGCGCAACCTCGCGTACCTGCGCGAGGGGCAGAAGGCGGTGGCCTCGGCCGAGGCCTTCCCGCGCGAGCGCTTCCCCGCGGAGGTGGAGACGGTGGCGCCCTCGGTGAATCCGGACCGGGGGACGGTGGAGGTGAAGCTGGCGGTGCCCCAGCCGCCGGAGTACCTGCGGCCGGGGATGACGGTGTCGGTGGACGTGGAGGTGGGGCGGCGCGAGGACGTGCGGGTGGTGCCCCTGGACGCGGTGCACGAGCCCTCCTCCGAGTCGCCCTGGGTGCTGGTGCTCCGGGACGGGCGGGCCGAGCGGGTAGGGGTGAAGACGGGGCTCCGGGGCGAGGACAGGGCGGAGGTGTTGGAGGGCCTGGCCGAGGGAGACCTGGTGCTTCCCACCTCGGCGAAGGTGAAGCCGGGCCAGCGGGTGCGGCCGGCGGAGGCGGGGTGAGCCATGCCCTTCGAGCTCTTCGTCGCGCTGCGCTTCCTCCGGGAGGGCCGGGCCCAGACGGCGCTCATCTTCGCGGGCGCCTCGGTGGGCGTGGCCGTCATCATCTTCCTCTCGGCGCTCATCGACGGGCTGCAGGCGAGCCTGGTGGACAAGACGCTGGGCTCTCAGGCGCACATCGTCCTCCGGGCCCCGGACGAGGCCGCGCGCCCGCTGGTGTCCTCGCCCGACACGCTCGTGCAGGTGGTGCGGCCCGCGCAGCGGCTGCGCACCATCGACCAGTGGCAGCAGGTGCTGCGCCTGATGGAGCGCACGCCCGGGGTGACGGCGGTGTCCCCCTCGGTGTCGGGCGCGGGCCTGGCCTCGCGAGGCACCGCGAGCCGCTCCATCGTGGTGCGCGGCGTGGAGCCCGAGCGCTTCGAGCGCATCATCGACGTGCCCTCCAAGCTGGTGGCGGGCCGGTGGCGGCTGCTCGGCGCGGAGGCGGTCATCGGCAAGAAGCTGGCCGAGCAGCTCGGGGTGACGGTGGGCGACACGCTGCGCGTCACCACGGCCGACGGCCGGGCGGACTCCTTCCAGGTGACGGGCCTCTTCGATCTGGGCAACCAGGAGGTGAACGAGCGCTGGGTGCTGGTCCCGCTGCGCTCGGGACAGACGCTGTTGGGCCTGATGGGCGGGGTGACGACGCTGGAGCTGCGGGTGACGGACCTCTTCGGGGCCCGGGCGCTCGCGGAGACGCTCTCCCAGCGCACGGGCCTGGTGGCCGAGAGCTGGATGACGCTCAACGCGCAATTGCTGGTGGCGCTCCAGTCGCAGAGCAGCTCGCGGTACATGATCCAGTTCTTCGTCATCATCGCGGTGGCGCTGGGGATTGCCTCGGTGCTGGTGGTGTCGGTGGTGCAGAAGTCGCGGGAGATCGGCATCCTCAAGGCCATGGGGACGACGACGCGCCAGGTGCTGCGGGTGTTCCTCATCCAGGGGGCGGTGGTGGGGCTGGTGGGCTCGGTGCTGGGGGGCCTGATGGGGGCTGGACTGGCGCGCTTCTTCGCGAGCCTGGCCACCAACCCGGACGGCTCGCCGACGTTCCCCATCCAGCTGGACGCGAAGCTCTTCCTCACGGCCTCCGCGGTGGCGATCGTCACCGGGTTGTTGTCGGCGGTGGCTCCGGCGCGCCGGGCCTCGGGACTGGAGCCGGCGGTGGTCATCCGTGAAGCCTGAGCCCGTGCTGCGCCTGGAGGGCGTCACCAAGGAGTACGGGGAGGAGGTCGTCACCCGTGTCCTGCATGAGATCGACCTGACGCTGGAGCAGGGCGAGTTCGCCGCGCTCATCGGCCCGTCCGGCTCGGGGAAGAGCACCCTGCTCAACATCATCGGCCTGTTGGATCGGCCCACCAGCGGCCGGGTGCTCCTGCAGGGCCAGGACACGCGCGGGCTGGACGAGGACGCGCTCGCGCGGCTGCGGGCGCGGACCCTGGGCTTCATCTTCCAGTTCCACCACCTGCTGCCGGCCTTCACCGCGCTGGAGAACGTGATGATGCCGGCACTGGCGGAGCGGGGCCGGCCGGACGAGCGGATGCGCACGCGCGCCCTGGAGCTGCTCGGGCAGGTGGGGTTGAAGGAGCGTGCCGGGGCCCACCCGGGTCAGCTGTCCGGAGGCCAGCAGCAGCGTGTGGCGATTGCCCGGGCGCTCGTCATGTCACCGGCGCTCGTGTTGGCGGACGAGCCCACGGGCAACCTCGACACCGGCACGAGCGCCCAGGTGTTCGAGCTGTTGCGCCACATCAACCGCGAGCAGCGGATGACGTTCCTCCTCGTCACGCACGACCCCCGGTTGGCCCAGCGGTGCGACCGCATCATCGAGGTGGTGGATGGCCGCATCGTGAGCGACCAGCGCGAGCCGCGCCGTTCCGGCTGAGCTGTCTGTCCCCCTGCCCGGAGGCTTGGACATGCCTCCAAGCCGTGGTCCGATGTCGCTCGAACCCAGCGAATCCGGCTCGCGACCTGCCATAGCGCGGCGGGGTGCCTTCTCGCCATCGCACGGTCCGCCACTGCCCTTCTGGCAGCGTCAGGGCCAGGCCGCCTCGACGCGGAAAAATTCACGCGAATTGCGCAAAAAATGGGGCTACCGGGTTCTCCTGGTGCAGATCGGGAAACGCACCTTTCATAAACCCCCCCAACGAGAGCACCAGAATGGACCTCCTTCGTCGAGTCCTGCATCGCGAGAGCCTTGCCCACAAGGCCTTGAAGCTGTCCCTCCCCCTGGCCCTGGTTGTGGCCTGTGGCGGCACCGAGCAACCCTCCGCCGAGCAGGCGGCTCCCTCTGACGCCAGCTCTGTCGAGCAGTCGCTGGGCACCTGGTACGGAGCGAGCCTGGCGTCCGCGACCTCGTCTTTCAGCCAGAGCGGCTGGCCCGTGGGCCACACGGTGGATGGCAATCTGGGCTCGGGCTACGCCCTCTACAACCCCGCCACCCCGGCGGACTACACCCAGCACCAGGAGATCTCCTACCGCATCGCCAACCCGCTGGCGCAGACCAGGGCCGGGGACTTCACGACGTTCCGCATCGATCTGGTGCAGAACTACGGCGGTGCGCACCAGCTTGGCCGCTTCCGCATCCAGTTCACCCGCTCGCCCCACGCCAGCTTCGCCGCCGGTGGTGACAGCAGGGGCCTGTCCGGCGTGCGCGGCTCGGCCACCTGGGAGAACTTCGTGACCTGCTTCTTCGATCCCACCACGATGAATGGCGTGACGCTCGCCTACATCCAGGATTCCTTCATGGTGGCGCAGGGGACGCCGCCGGCCACGACGACGTACCGGCTGTGGTGCCACGCGCCCACCGCGGGCGCCACGGGCAATGCCATCACCGGTCTGAAGATCGACATGGCGGCCGATCCCGTCTTCCCCACCAGCGGGCCCGGGCGCGCGGGCAATGGCAACCTGGTGCTCAACGAAGTGCAGGTCATCCAGCAGCTCGCGCCGCGCGGCTCCATCGCCAACTCCACCTATGGCCAGTGCCTGTGGGTGGACACCAACAACCTGAACAAGGTCTTCGCCGTGTCCTGCGCCAGCGTGGGCGGTACGATCAACGCTGACTGGATCCGGGTCCAGGTCAACAGCGACGCCTACCTGCTGCGCAGCGGCGTGAACCCCAACAACTGCCTGGACGCGTGGGAATACCGGCAGATCTACACCGGCCTGCGCACCACGGCCTGCAACCTCAACAGCTACCAGATCTGGCACAACCCGAGCGGTTTCCTGCGAAACTACGGCGACATGTGCGCCGCCCCCAGCATCACCAATGAGATGTTCCAGTCGCCCTGCCCCTGGGGCACCTACGGGTCGCTGGAGTCCTACAAGTACTTCTGGACACTGTAGGAATCGCGAGGCCCGCTCCCGGCCGGAGGGACTCCAGCGCGGGGGCGGGCCTCGATACAGGGGCACGTCCCTGCGCGCACGAGGGTCCGAATGAGCATCTCCCGGCGGAGTGGAGAAGACAGGACGCAGAGGGTGTCATCGCAGCGGAGCGAGCCCCCGCCGCTGGAGCTCGCGGCGGTGGCCCTGGCTCCTGGCACCGTCGTCGCGGGCCGCTACACGCTCCTCCAACCGCTGGGCCAGGGTGGCATGGGGGTGGTGCTCGCCGCGTATGACGCGAAGCTGGACCGGCGGGTGGCACTCAAGCTGTTGCACGACAAGGGACCCGGGGACGCGGCCGGGCGCTCGCGGCTGTTGCGCGAGGCCCAGGCCATGGCCCGCCTGAGCCATCCCCACGTGGTGCAGGTGTATGACACGGGCGAGCTGGACACGGGGCAGCTCTTCATCGCCATGGAGTGCGTGGAGGGCGCCACGCTGCGGCACTGGTGCCTGGCCGAGCCGCGCACCTGGCGCGAGGTGGTGGGGGCCTACCTGGAGGCGGGCCGGGGCCTGGCCGCCGCACACGCCGTGGGCCTGGTGCACCGGGACTTCAAGCCAGAGAACGTGCTGGTGGGGCGGGATGGGCGGGTGCGGGTGACGGACTTCGGGGTGGTGCTGGGGGAGCACGCCTCCCCCGGAGCTCCCCTCCCCTCCGCCTCCGAGCCCAGCGCCTGGGAGCAGAGCCTCACCCAGCCGGGCTCGGTGATGGGCACGCTGCGCTACATGGCGCCGGAGCTCATGACGGGCCAGCCGGCGGATGCGCGCAGCGACCTGTTCGCCTTCTGCGTGGCGCTGTACGAGGCGCTCTACCGCCAGCCGCCCTACGGGGGCCATACCCTGGAGGAACGGGCCGCGGCCTTCGCGCGGGCCAGCGGACCGGCGCCGGCGCCCACCCCGTCCGAGGTGCCCGCGTGGGTGGAGCGGGCGCTGCTCCAGGGGCTGAGCCTCCATCCGGACCTGCGTTGCGCCTCCATGCACCAGCTCCTGAAGTCGCTGGAGTCGGACCCGCTCGCGCGGCGCCGGGCACGGCTGCGCGCCGCGGCGCTGGGCTCGCTGGTGGTGGGGCTGGCGGGGCTCGCCGTGGGTGGCTGGCTGCGCGGCGAGGGGCGGGAGCCGCCCTGTGCCCACCCCGAGCGGCGGCTGGCCGGGGTGTGGGACGCGCACGTGCGCCAGCAGGTGGAGCAGGCGCTGGTGGCGACGGGAGTGGACTACGCACCGGACACGTACCGGCGCGTGGCGGAGGCACTGGACGCATATGCGGGCCAGTGGGCGGGGCTGAGCCAGGAGGTGTGCGAGGCGGAGCGGGGGCAGTCCGTGCTGCCGCGGAGCGTGGTGACGCCGCGGGCCCTGTGCCTGGAGCGGCGGCGCAACCAGCTGGGCTCGCTCACGCAGCTTCTCTCGCAGGGCGTGGACAAGGCGCTGGTGGAGCGGGCCGTGCATGCCGCGCGCTCGCTGCCACCGCTGGGTTACTGCCAGGACGACAAGGCCCTCCTGGCGGTGGTGCCTCCGCCGGAGGACCCGGCCGTGCGCGCCCAGGTGGAGTCCCTGCAGGCCCAGGTGGACCGGCTGGGGGCGCTCCTCGCGGCCGGCCGCTACGCCCAGGGCGCCCAGCTCGCCGAGGCGCTGCTGCCCCAGGTGGCCCGGGTGGACCATGCACCCCTGCGGGCACGCACCCTGTACGAGGCGGCCCAGCTCGAGGATTCACTCGCCGACCCCGCCGCCGCCGAGGCCCTGGTCCGCCAGGCGCTCCCCCTCGCCGCACGAGGCGGGGACGACGTGCTGGTGGCGGAGTGCTGGATCCTCCTGTTCAAACTGGTGGGGGACAGACAAGGCCGCCACCAGGAGGCGCTGGGGCTGCGGCTCGCCCTGGAGACGGCCGTGGAGCAGGCCGGGGACGAGGTGGTCCGGGCCAACGCCCTCAACAACCTGGGCAACCTGCACATCGTCCTCGGGCGGCACGAGGAGGCGCTCGAGCTCCACACGCGCGCCCTGGCCATCCGTGAGAAGACGCTGGGGCCGCGCCACCTCCACGTCGCCATGTCCCTCAACAACCTCGCCCTGCTGCTCAGGCTGCGGGGCCGGCACGAGGAGGCGCTCGCCATGCGCCAGCGCGTGCTCTCCATCCGCGAGGAGACGCAGGGCCCCGAGCACCCGGAGGTGGCCAAGGCGCTCAGCAACCTGGGCCTGTCGCTCTTCGACCAGGGCAGCTACGCACAGGCGCGCGGCCTGCTGGAGCGCGCGCTCGCCCTCCAGGAAAAGCAGCTGGGCCCCGAGAACGTGGACCTGGGCAACAACCTCAACAACCTGGGCATCACGCTGATGAGCCTCGGAGAGATTCCCAGGGCCCATGACGTCTTCCAGCGGGCGCTCACGCTGCGCGAGAAGGCGCTGGGCCCCGAGCACCCCTTCATCGCCCTCTCGCTGGACAACATGGGCGCCGTGCTGCTGGAGCAGGGGCACCCCGCACAGGCGCGCGCCGTGTTCGAGCGCGCCCGGGCCATGCACGAGAAGGTGGAGGGGCCCGAGCACCCCCACCTGATCGAGACCCTGGTGGGCCTGGGATGGAGCCAGGTACGGCTCGGGCAATACGAGGCCGCCAGACGCCCCTTCGAGCGCGCGCTCGCCCTGGCGAAGAAGACCCTGACACCGGAGGATCCCGGATGGGCTGAAGTGTTGCAGCCCCTGGGTGAGTGGCACCTGGCGCGCGGCCGCCCCGCCGAGGCCGTGTCCGTGCTCGAGCGGGCGCTGGCGCTGGCCCAGGTGCACACCAACGCCCGGGCCGAGGTGCAGTTCTCCCTGGCCCGGGCCCTGTGGAGCCTGGGCTCGCAGCGCCCGCGCGCCCACACGCTGGCCTCCGAGGCCCGTGAGCACTACCAGCGGCTGGGCCACGCGCCTC
The DNA here is from genome assembly GCF_057119385.1 of Archangium sp. NCBI lineage: Bacteria > Pseudomonadati > Myxococcota > Myxococcia > Myxococcales > Archangiaceae > Archangium > Archangium sp. The sequence goes on from NZ_DBNGVP010000112.1 coordinate 81,261, forward strand.
GCCTGGCCCGGATCTCCCAGTGGCTGGACACCCATCCCCGGCCCTGAAATAGGAACAACCCCCGGGCCGGCTGTCTTGCGCAATTCTTTTCGTGTTTGGAAAAACCTTCCCGCAATCCCATTCTCCACCGCAACTCCTTGCATCCCGCGGCGACAATGATTCCAAACCCAGACGCTGTCCGGCACCGGGCGAGCGCTGGCTCCACGAGGAGAACGACCATGTCCATGCTGCGCACCACCCCGACCGCCCTGCGTCCCACCCCGTCCAACGCCCCGCCCTCCAGCCCCAACGCCCCCCTCTTCCGCATGAACACCTCGGGCGCCAGCGGCCTGACCGCCTCGCAGGATGGGCTGGCCGGCGGGGTGGAGGCCTCGAGGCAGATGGCGCGCACGGATCTGCCGCTGCTCAAGCCCCACGCGCGGGACTTCGCCCGGGCGGGGCAGAAGTACGAGCTGCCCCCCGCGCTGCTGGCCGCCATCGCCAGCCGCGAGTCTCGCGGTGGCGCGGGGCTGGACGCCCGGGGCTGGGGCACCGGAGATACCAACGGCTACGGGCTCATGCAGGTGGACCACAACCACCACACCCCGGTGGGCGCGCCCATGAGCTACGAGCACATCGACCAGGCCGCCAGCATCCTCAAGGGCACGCTCGAGCAGGTGAAGCGGGACCATCCCCAGTGGACCCCCGAGCAGCAGCTGCGCGGGGCCGTGGCCGGCTACAACATGGGCGCCGACAACGTGCGGACCCTCGCGGGCATGGACGGGGGCTCCACGGGCGAGGACTACTCGGCGGACGTGTGGGCCCGGGCCCAGGAGCTGGCCCCGCACTTCGGCGGTACCGCCGCCGGCCCCGCCCGCCGCCCGGTGGACTTCCCCCCCTTCAACGGCCCCTACGTGCCCGCCCCCTCCCTGGCGGACGTGCGGGAGCGCCAGGCGGAGCTGCGCATCGGCCAGCGCGGCGAGGCGGTGGGCCAGTTGCAGGATCAGCTCGTGGCCCAGGGCTTCCTCGAGAGGGAAGAGGTGGGACAGGACCGGGGCTTCTTCGGCCCCAGGACGCGCCATGCGGTGTGGGACTTCCAGCAGGCCAGGGGGCTGACTCCGCCTCCGGGCAAGGAGGGCACCGTGGGCGCCACCACCCTGCAGTGGCTCGCCCGCGGCGGCGGCGCCCCCACCGCCCAGCCGCCGGTGTCCAGGCCGGGCCAGGCGGATGACTTCACGCCCAGCGGCGCCGCTCCCACCCGCTGGATCAAGGCCCCCTCGCTGGACCAGGTGCGCGGCAACCTCACGGTTCTGCGCCAGGGCATGCAGGGCCCCGCCGTGGCCGAGCTGCAGCGCAAGCTGGGCGTGGCCGCGGATGGCCAGTTCGGCCTCGCCACGCGCAAGGCCGTGGCGGACTTCCAGAAGGCCCGCGGGCTCGAGGTGCCGCCTCAGCTGGAGGGCGTGGTGGGGCAGACGACGCTCAAGGAGCTGGAGAAGGCCGGCGCCCCCACCTCCAGCGGTGGCTCCCTGCGCATGCCCCTGCTGCGCCAGGGCGACTACAACGACGTGGTGGCCGACCGCGGCTGCGGCATCACCAGCGTGGCCATGGCCGTCAACGGGCTGCTCGGCAAGAACCTCAGCCCGGATGACATCCACGCCAGCCACGGCTTCAGCCTCATCCCCGCCCTGCGGGACCACGGCGTCAAGGTCACCGACCACGGCGATCTGCACAACCAGCTGGCCTCCGAGGAACAAGCCTTCCAGGCCTTCTCCCGCGCGATCGCCCAGGGCAACCCCGTCATGTTCGCCGCCAACGGCAACGACGTGAACGGCACCCACTGGTCCAGCGGCCGGGGCCACATCATGCTCGCCACCGGCACCTCCGTGCAGAACGGAGAGCGCATGCTCAGCTTCAACGATCCGGCCACCGGCACCAGCCGCACCGTGCCCTTCCGCGACCTGTGGCAGGCCGGCGATCACCCGGACGGCAACTTCGTCCTCGAGCTCAGCCGCTGAGGCCCCGGCTTCATCAGGCCCGGTTGGCATTGCTCAGTTTCAGGCGCTCGCGGGTTCAATCAATCACCATGCGCAAGTTGGATGTGTATGGCGGCCCTGTGGATGATGGGAACACCACGGCCGTGGTCCCGACCCAGCAGAAGGCGTGCACCGCCGCCGTGACCCAGCGGTGGATCATCGGCTGAGGTGCCGATGGCCCCGGACAGGGACCGGGGAATGAAGTCCGGCGCGGGGGGGGGGAGCAGCCCCTCCGTCAGGCGCACTTGCCACGATTGGCGGGTAGGCCTGCTGAGGAGCAGGGCGGAGCGTCAACGTGTGCGACTACCTGGGGCGAGCGCGAGTGGCGCAGCTACCCTGGCCGCTGCCGCCGGAGTTGGATGACGACGCGGCGCTGACGGCGCTGCTGTTCCCCGGTGAGGGCAAGGCCGCGGCGGAGCGCCCGGAGCCGGACTGGGCGCGCATCCACGCGGAGCTCGAGAAGAAGGGGGTGCCGAAGCAGCAGGGCCATGAAGACGTCCTCACGCCTTGCATGGGGGTGGACTTCTGGTCTACCAGTCCCCCGGGAAGCACAACACACTGGCAGGCCTAATGTCGGATGATAGGTGGGAGGCGCTCTACCAGACCTACGGGTCGCTCATTTATGCGCGCTGCCGCAAGATACTGGGCGAGGACACGGCCGCCGAGGACGCCACCCAGGAGACCTTCATCCGCGCCTACAAGCACCTGACCAAGGTCAGGGACGAGCGGGAGGCGCTGCCGTGGATCTACAGCATCGCCACGCACTACTGCCTCAACGTGGTGCGCGACAGACAGCACCGGGCCGAGCCGGTGGAGCATCTGCCAGAGCGGGAAGGGGCGCACGCCGAGGAGTCCTTCAGCGACCGGGACTTCCTCTTGCGGCTGCTGGACAGGTTGCCGGAGAAGGTGCGGCTGGTGGCCTGGCTGCACCACATGGAAGGATTGGACCAGGGGGAGGTGGCTCGGGTACTGGGGGTTTCACGGCGCACCGTGGTCTACCGGCTGCAGGAGTTGGCCGACGTTGCTGCCCGGCTGAGGGCAGGAGGTAAGGAATGAGCAGCGAGGAGTCCCCCCACTTGTCCGCCTACGCCATCGACGTGCTGGAGCTGGGGAAGCTGCCGGCCGGGGAGGAACAGCGCGCCCGCGAGCACCTCGCGCAGTGCCCCGAGTGCACCCGGCGCCTGGAGGAGGCGCACACCTCGGCGGAGCTGTTCACGAAGGGGGTGCAGCAGCGCACGCTCGAGCAACTGCGCCAGCGCATGAGCCAGGAGGCCCAGCGCTCGGCTCGCCCACGGCCGGCCGTGCCCTGGCTCCTGCTGGCCGTGGGCCTCGCCACCGCCGCCGGGGCATGGCTCCTGCTCCACTGAGGGGGGCCGCGCGGGCCCCCGCTTGGCGCTTACACTGAACTCAGCGGCTACCTCCTCCCTGGTTCTGCCACCACGTCTGCCGGCCGCAACCGCGCGCTCACGCAAGTCCACCGAATAGGGCCGGGGCATGACTCCTCCTCGAGCCCCAATAGGGCAAGCTTGACCGGAACATTCGACTGAAATCCGTCATGACAGCGCCGAGCGCTGCTCCTACTGGCGCATGCGCTGGCGCAGCTGCTCGAGCGTGCGCTTCTGTACCCCCTTCATGAACAGCTCCGCCGAGACGTGCGCCTCATTCAGGCGCCGGGTGCACCCGGGGCACTGCGCGAGGTGTGCGCGCGCGCGCTGTTCCTCCCCGGCCGGCAGCTTGCCCAGCTCCAGCATGTCGAGGGCGTAGGTGGACAGATGAGGGGACCCCCCGCTGCTCATGCTTCACCTCCTGTCTTCAGCCGGACTGCGACGTCGGCCAGCACAACAGTGTCATGAACCTGCTCATCGCAGCCTTCTGACCCGGTCATATCGTTTTGGAGAGCGGAGCCCCCGCTGGGGGTCGTTCCGCCCACTGGAACAACACCGCAGGCGGCTGATTGCGCAATCGCTATTTCTTTTCGGGCATTTTCCGGATGAGGTTTTTGCGCATTTGAGCCGGAATGGGGGTTGCTCCAGGGGACTGAATTCTTCAGTTCTCGCCGGAAGAGAGGTGCGGAGCCATGATGAGATTCCCGTGGATGATGGGCCTGTGGGTGGCCGGGGTGGTGGCGCTGGGGTGTGGTGAGGGGGAGCCACCCGCAGGGGGGGCCCCTTCCGTGCAATCACAGGCGGCGCCCCTGGTGGCGCAGACGGACCGCTGGCAGCGCTTCAGCGTGACCGTGCCTTCCTTTGACTACCAGGGGGTGTACGTCGGCTTTGACATCACCCCGTGTTGACGCGCAAGCTGGTTGATGGGCGCGTGAGCGAGCTGGGTGATGGGCATCACGCCGGTGGTGGTGCGCCACGGCGGGTGATGGGAAGGCGACGAGCCGCCACCCGGGAGAGTGGCGGCCCGC
>NZ_DBNGVP010000113.1:0-5866 GCF_057119385.1 Archangium sp.
TCGATGGCGACGCCCTTGGGCCTGCCGGTGGAGCCGGAGGTGAAGTCGACGTAGGCGAGGTGGCGCGAGGTGACGCCCGTCTCGGGCGCGGACGTGGGCAGAGCCTCGAGGCTCAGCTCCTCCCAGAAGAGACACGGCAACGAGTCGGAGACGGGGAGCTGCGAGCGGAGGGTGCGAGAGGTGAGCAGCAGCCGGGGCGGAGCGTCCTCCAACATGAAGGCGAGGCGCTGGGCGGGGTAGGAGGCGTCGAGCGGGAGGTAGGCACCACCGGCCTTGAGGATGCCCAACAGGGAGACGACGAGCTCCAGGGAGCGATCGAGGAAGAGGGCGACGAGGGAGTCGGGTCCCACGCCCTGCGAGCGCAAGAGGTGGGCGAGCTGGTTGGAGCGCGCGTCCAGCTCCCGGTAGGTGAGGCGCTGCTCGCCGAACTCGACGGCGATGGCGTCGGGACGCAGGGCCACCTGCCTCTCGAAGAGGTGGTGGATGCAGGCGTCGCGGGGGTAGTCCCGCTGCGTCTGGTTCCAGTCGACGAGCACCTGCTGGCGCTCGGTCTCGGAGATCAGGGTCAGCTCGGAGAGGGGTGCCTCGGGACGGGAGAGCGCGGCCTCCAGGAGGACCTGGAAGTGGCCCATCATGCGAGCGGCGGTGGTGTGCTCGAAGAGATCGGTGGCGTACTCGAACACGCCGTCGAAGCCCTCGGGAGAGGACGAGAGGATGAGGCTGGCGTCGCACTTGGTGACGCGGTTCTCCACCTCGAGCGGGCGCAGGGAGAGGCCCGGGAGGGCCATCTCGGGCATGGGCGCGTTCTGCAGGGCGAAGATGACCTGGAAGAGCGGCGAGCGGCTCAGGTCACGCTGGGGCTGGAGCTCCTCGACGAGCTTCTCGAAGGGGACGTCCTGGTGGGCGAAGGCGCCGAGGGTGGTTTCGCGCACCTGGTGCAGCAGCTCGCGGAAGGTGGTGACACCCGCGAGGCGAGCACGCAGGACGAGGGTGTTGACGAAGAAGCCGATGAGGCCCTCGTGCTCGGCGTGCCGGCGGCCGGCGATGGGCGAGCCAACGCTGATGTCGTCCTGGTTGGAGTAGCGCGAGAGGAGGAGCTGGAACGAGGCCAGCAGCGCCATGAAGGGGGTGACTCCCTCACGCTGGCAGAGCTGGAGGAGGCGCTCGGAGAGGTCCTTCGAGAGCTTCACGGGCACCCGCGCGCCGCGGAAGGACTGCACGGAGGGCCGAGGCTTGTCGGTGGGCAACTCCAGGGCATGTGGCGCCCCGGCGAGCTGTTGGCGCCACCAGCGCAGCTGCGTGTCGAGCACCTCGCCTTGCAGCCACTGCCGCTGCCAGGAGGCGTAGTCGGCGTATTGGACGGGGAGCTCGGGCAGGGGAGAGGGGCGGCCCTGGGCGAAGGCCTCGTAGAGGGCCGCCACCTCGCGCACCAGCACGCCGATGGACCAGCCATCGGAGACGATGTGGTGCATGTTGAGCAGCAGCACATGCTCGCTGTCGGAAAGCCGCAGCAGCTCTCCCCGGAAGAGGGGGCCGGTGGCCAGATCGAAGGGACGCTGGGACTCCTGCTCGGCCCGCTGGAGCACCTCCGCCTCGCGCGCTGGTGCGGGCAGAGAGGAGAGATCCACCTCACCCAGGGACAGGGAGGCCTCGGGCTGGATGACCTGGATGAGGCCCTCGAGGCCGGAGCGGAAGACGGTGCGCAGGGACTCGTGACGGCGAACCACCTCGGCGAGGCTGCGCCGCAGCACGTCCACCTGGAGGGTGCCCTCCATCCGAAGCGCGGAGAAGACGTTGTAGTCGGCGTGCAGGGGGTGGAGTTGATCGATGATCCACATCCGCCGCTGCGCGAAGGAGACGGGCAGCGAGCCCACGCGAGGCGTGGTGTGCAGCGCGGGAGCCGAGGGGATGCGCTGGACGAGGGCCCCCTCCAGCTGGCTGGCGAGCGCCGCGATCGTGGGGCTCTCGAAGATGGCGCGCAGGGGGATTTCGACGCCGAAGGCGCCGCGGATGCGTGAGACGAGCTGGGTGGCCAGCAGGGAGTGGCCGCCCAGGGCGAAGAAGTCGTCGTGGATGCCCACCTGCGGCACGCCCAGCACTCCGCACCAGAGGGCGGCGAGCTGCACCTCCAGCTCGTTGCGCGGGAGCGCCAGGGGCTCGGCCGAGCTGCCTGAAACGCCCTCGGGCACGGGCAGGGCCTTCCTGTCCACCTTGCCGTTGGGGGTGAGGGGCACCTTCTCCAGCTGCACGAAGGCGGAGGGCACCATGTGCGCGGGCAGCTTCTGCTTGAGGTGCTCGCGCAGCTCGGAGGCGTCCGGCGTCTGGTCCTCCTGAGCCACCCAGTAGGCCACCAGCCGCTTGTTGCCCGGGACGTCCTCGCGTACCACCACCACGGACTGACGCACGCCCGGGAACTTGTCGAGCACGGACTGGACTTCACCCAGCTCGATGCGGAAGCCGCGAATCTTCACCTGGAAGTCATTGCGGCCGCGGAACTCGATGTTGCCGTCGGGGAAGTAGCGCACCACGTCGCCGGTGCGGTACATGCGCGCCCCGTTCTGCTCGAACGGGTTGGGGATGAAGCGCTCGGCCGTCAGAGCGGGCCGCTCCAGGTAGCCGCGGCCCAGGTTCTCGCCGCCGATGTAGAGCTCGCCCCAGACGCCCACCGGCACCGGCGCCAGGCGCTCGTCGAGCACGTACACGCGGACGTTGGACAGAGGCCGGCCGATGTGCGGCAAGCCCTCCACGACGCCCTCGGGCTCCACCTGGCAGATGGTGGTGGCCACGGTGTTCTCCGCGGGGCCATACACATTCACCAGCGCGGCCTTCAATTCCTTGCGTGGACGGCGGTGAAGCTTGTCTCCACCGGTGAAGAGCCAGCGCAGGACGACGTCGTCCGTCCACTGCTCCTCCAGCACCGCCTCCGCCATGGGCGTGGCCATGAAGGAGACGGTGATTTTCTCCTCCGCCAGCCAGCGCAGCAGCCGCCGAGGCTCTGCGCGCACCTCGTCCTCGGGCATGTGCACGCTGGCACCCACCATGAGGTTGAGCCACACCTCCCAGACGGACACGTCGAAGGACAGGCCCACCACCAGCGTCGTCCTGTCCTCGGGCTTCACCGCGTAGGTGCGCTCGTACCACCTGCCCAGGTTGACGAGGCTGCGGTGCGTCACCGCCACGCCCTTGGGCCTGCCCGTCGAGCCGGACGTGTAGATGCTGTAGGCGAGGTTCTGCGCGCCCACGCCCGTTTCCGGCCGGTGCTTGGGCTGAGCCTCCAGCACGCTCTCGTCATCCAGGCACACCACGGCCGCGCCGGCGCCCTCCACGAGGCTCGCGCGTGCGCGATGCGACAGCACCACCTTCGCGCCGCTGTCGCCCACCACCTGGCGCTGCCACTCCGTGGGGTAGGCCACATCCACCGGCAGGTAGGCGCCACCGGCCTTGAGGATGGCCAGCGCGCCCACGATGAAGTCCACCGAGCGCGCCACGCACACCACGCCCACGGACTCCGGGCCCACGCCCAACGTGCGCAGGTGGTGAGCGAGCTGGTTGGCCCGCTCGTCGAGCTCCCGGTACGTCAGCTTGTGGTGCTTGTCCGCCACGGCCAGCGAGTCCGGCCTGGCACGGGCATGGGCCTCCACCAGCTCGTGGACGCACGCCTCGCGCGGGTACTCGGCCCCCGTGGCGTTCCATTCCACCAGCAGCTGCTGACGCTCGGCCCCGGTCATCAGCGGCAGGGAGGCCAGGGGCGCATCGGGCTGGGCGAGGATGGAGGTGAGCAGCACCTGCAGGTGGCTCATCATGCGAGCGACGGTGTCTCGCTCGAAGAGATCCACGCAGTACTCCAGCGTGCCGGTGAATCCCTCCGGTCCCTCGGAGAGGAAGAGGGTGAGATCGAACTTGGCGGTGAGCTCGCCAGGAGGAAGCGTGCGCAGGGAGAGGCCCGGGAGCTCCAGGTTGCCCATGGGGGCGTTCTGGAGGGCGAACATCACCTGGAAGAGCGGCGTGCGGCTCAAGTCACGCGGAGGCCGCAATTCCTCGACCAGCTTCTCGAAGGGGACGTCCTGGTGCTCGAAGGCATCGAGCGTGGTGGAACGGACCTGGGCGAGCAGCGAGCGGAAGGAGGCCCGGGCGTCGATGCGGGAGCGCAGGACGAGGGTGTTGACGAAGAAGCCGATGAGGCCCTCGAGCTCGGCATGCTGGCGGCCAGCGATGGGCGAGCCGACGCAGATGTCGTCCTGGTTGGAGTAGCGCGAGAGCAGGAGCTGGAAGGAGGCCAGCAGGGCCATGAAGGGCGTGACCCCTTCGCGTTGGCACAGCTGGAGGAGCCGCTCGGAGAGGTCCTTCGGCAGCTTCACGGGAAGCTGTGCGCCGCGGACGGACTGGATGGCGGGCCGAGACTTGTCGGTCGGCAACTCCAGGGCCTGAGGCGCCCCGGCGAGCTGCTGCTTCCAGTACGTGAGTTGCTGCTCGAGCACCTCGCTCCGCCACTGCCGCTGCCAGATGGCGTAGTCCGCGTACTGCACCGTCAACTCAGGCAGAGGCGAGGGCTTGCCCCGGAGCTGGGCCTCATAGATGGCCGCCAGCTCCCGCACCAGCACGCCCGAGGACCAGCCATCGGAGATGATGTGGTGCATGTTGAGCAGCAGCACGTGCTCATGGGCGGAGAGCCGCAGCAGGTGGGTGCGCAGGAGCGGACCCGTGGAGAGCTGGAAGGAGCGCTGTGCGTCCTCGTGGACGAGGCGCAGCACCTCGGCCTCCCGCTGCTCGGAGGGGATGGCCGAGAGGTCCACCACCTCCAGGGGGAGCGAGACGGACGGGGCGATGACCTGGACGGGTTGCCCTGCCTCGGAGCCGAAGGTGGTGCGCAGGGACTCGTGGCGGCGCACCAACTCCTGGAAGCCATGCCGGAGCGCGGCGAGGTCCAGGGTGCCTTCGAGCCGGATGGCGGCGGGGAGGTTGTAGAGAGGGCTGTCGGGCTCGAGCTGATCGAGGAACCACAGGCGCTGCTGAGCGAAGGACAGGGGCAGCGGGCCGTTGCGGGGAGCGGGCACCAGAGGGGGCAGCCGAGAGGCGGCGCTGGCCCGGGCGGCGGCGTCGAGGCGCGCCGCGAAGTCCTTCACGGTGGGGGCCTCGAAGAGGGTGCGCAGCGGGAGTTCCACGCCAAAGGTGGCGTGCAGGCGCGCCATCACCTGGGTGGCCAGCAAGGAGTGGCCGCCGAGCGAGAAGAAATCATCCTCGCGGCCCACCTGGGGCACGCGCAGCACCTGGGCCCACAGCGCGGCGAGCCGCTCCTCGGTGGGGGTCGCGGGCGGCGTGTACGGACGGGAGCGCAGGTGGGGCGAGCTGTCGGGCGCGGGCAGGGCCTTGCGATCCACCTTGGCATTGGAGGTGAGCGGGAGGCTCTCCAGTGCCACGAAGGCCGAGGGCCGCATGAATTCGGGGAGCCGCTGCGCGAGGAAGGCCTGCAGCGAGTCCACATCGGCGAGCGCAGGTACGACGTAGGCGACGAGGCGCTTGTCGCCAGGCACGTCCTCGCGGACGAGGGCCACGGCCTCACGCACCTCGGGGTGGGCGAGGAGGGCGGCTTCCACTTCGGCCAGCTCGATGCGGTAGCCGCGCACCTTCACCTGGTTGTCGATGCGGCCGAGGAAGTTGAGGACGCCATCGGGACGCCAGCGCGCCAGGTCACCGGTGCGGTAGAGGCGCGCACCGGGCTGGGTGGAGAAGGGATTGGGGACGAAGCGCTCGGCGGTGAGGTCCGGGCGGGAGAGGTAGCCGCGGGCCAGGCCGTCGCCGCCGATGTAGAGCTCACCGGGCACGCCCACGGGCACGGGACGCAGGTGCGCGTCGAGCAGGTACACCT
>NZ_DBNGVP010000114.1:0-82259 GCF_057119385.1 Archangium sp.
CTGGGTACGAAAGGCCTGAGTAACTGGCAGCCGCACTCCTTGGAGGGGGTGCCCACGCAAGGTCACCGTCACCTGCTCGGAGCTGGGGAGTGATGTCGGGGGTGCAGTATGTGGACGCCGTCCTCCCGCGAGGCAAGAGCTACGGGGACATCCCGGGGGAGGACCGGCTGGGCGACGAGCTGCAGGCGGCGGTGAAGGAGTTTGCGGCGAAGTGGTCCCAGGCGTTTCTGAGGGACGAGGAGCGTAGGGCCATCGACGCAGTGCGAAGCCGCGGTCTCGAGCACCGCGCGAATCTCCTGGAGCGCCAGGCGCGCGGGCGGTGGGTGGAGCTGCAGATGAAGCAGCGGTTCCCGAGCCTGTCGTGGAACAGCCGCGGTGTCGACATCACGGGCCCGGGGGGACAGAGTTACCACTACGAGATCCTGTCTGGCACGGAGTCGAACTTCGCGCTGCACGGGCGACGGATGGCGAGCACCTTCTTTCGTATGATCTTCTTCTGAGACCCGAGTGACTCCCAACATCCACTACGAAAAGCGAGAGATTGTCGGTGAGCGGCTGGAGCTGGCCAAGGGCCCGATCTACTGGCTCGGCCCCGACCTCACGGTGCGCGACTCCACTGTCATCATCAGTGCGGCTGGGCGGTCGCTGGTGCCTATGTCGGGCCAGTTCATCAACTGCACCATCCAGGCGAAGGGCCAGCTGACGGGCCTGCCTTGGGCACCGATGAAGCTGACGGGGTGCCGGTTCAAGGGTCGCTTTACCGGCAATGACTTCGGCTTCCGCGAGGACGTGGACGAGAGGTGGAAGGCCGGTGGAGTCGAGGACTGCGACTTCACGGAGGCGCAGCTCAACGGTTGCCGGTTCTTCAACTGCGACATGACGACGATTCGACTGCCGCGCTGGCCGTGCTTCACCTTCCTGGACGCACGCCGGCATGCCGCGGAGCTGGCGCGGTGTGAGTGGCCCGGCTCCTTCGACTCGGTGATCAGGACGGTGTGCGATCCGCCACAGGGCACGGTCGCGTCGGTCTGGCACGCGCCCACCATCGCCAAGAAGTCGGAGACGACAGTCGAGGAGCTGCGTGCCGCCCTGGAAACAGCCCCGGGGATCTTCATGTAGTGAGCCTGCCCCGGTCTTGTGGACACACCTCATCAGTCGGCTACACGGGAGGTCGTGTTCATGAAGCGAAGGGGGCGGGGGCGTTCATCCGCTCCCGCACGTAGGCGTCGTACTCCTCCTTCATCGGGAGGGACTCGTCCACCTTCAGCCGCCGGCGCTTTGTGCTCACCTTCCGGCCACTGCGCGGGTCCTCCCCCTCCTTCTCGTACTGCTCCCAGTAAATGCCCGAGCCCCGCCTCTGCCAGAGCGGCAGCTCGTTGAAGTTGATGCCTCTCTGGAAGAGCAGCTCGTTCTTGAAGCCCACCGACTTGCCGTGCAGCTCCCGCGAGGCCTGCGCCACGCTCTGCCCTTCCTTGCGCAGCGTCCAGTAGCACCAGCCGTGCAACGCGCAGCGCGTCGCGTCCGCCTGTCTCCAGCGGAAGTAGTCCACCACCTCCCTCTCGTTCACCCCCATCCACACCCGGCTGTCGAACACCGCCGGCACTCCCGCCACGTGCGTGAAGGTCGCGCTCGCCACGCCCGCCGAGATGGACACCAGCTTCTCCACCTCCCGGTCGAACAGCGACCAGTCCGGCCGGAAGAGCACCGAAATCTCATCGCTCTCCGTGTACGCGTAGACGCCCTGCAGCTCCTCCAGCAGCGCCGAGGCCGTGCGCACCATCTGCTGGTGCAGCGTCGCGTCGAAGGGCTTCTCGTAACGCGCCTCCGTGAAGCGCGAGAAGCCCCGCCCGTCCACCCTCAGCACGCACCACGCCCCCCTCAGCAGCCGCAGCGAGTGGAAGAACTCGCCCTCCCGCATCCGGGCCTCGAAATCATCCGGCTTCATGTCCCTCCCTCCATTCCCTCACGTCGAAGCCGCCCTCGGGGCGGACCCGCACGTGGAACAACGCATCGAATCCCTCGGCGCTCGAGGGCCACCGCAGCTTCCGGTACGTGATGTGGAGGGCCTTGTCCTCCACCCGCGCCCTCCCCACCCGCCCCGCGTTGCGCGCCAGGCACGTCTCCAGGTCCGACTCGAAGACGTAGCCCACCACCCGCGCCCCGTGCTCGCGGCCCAACGCGATGAGCGGCTCCCGGTCCTCCACGAGCGGATGGGTGTTGTCCACCACCACCGAGTCCCCTCGGGCCAGCGCCTCGGCGATGAGCCTGCGCTGCCGGGCCTCCCGCTTGCGCGCGTTGGGCCACAGGTCCTTGCTCACATGCACGTGCGAGCCCGCGAAGCGCTCCCGGTAGAAGCTGCTCTTTCCCGAGCCCTGCAATCCAATGAAGAGGACCAGTTCCATGACACGTCCCTCCCCGGACGGTGTGCACGCCCGGCCTCTGACGTCACCCCGAGGGAATCCTGCTCCTCCACCGGGCCGCTTCCTCCAGCTCACCCGAGGACTCCAGGATGGACGCGGCCCGCGCGTAGTTCGTCGCCGCTTCCGTCCGGCGCAGGTGGGACTCGTCCACCTGGGCCGCCGCCAGCAGGAAGGGCACCGCGCGCCGCGTCTCCCCTCCCTCCAGCCAGTGCTGCGCGATGAGCGCCGGGGCCGCTCGCCTCGCCTCCAACCGCTGCGCCAGGCGCCGGTGCAGCAGGCCCCCCATCGCCGAGGGAATCGAGTCCTTCACCGCCTCGAACACCAGGTCATGCGTGAAGTGCTCACCCCGGAAGATCTGCGCCGCCTCCAGCTCGCGCAGCGGCTCGGCGAAGGACAGGGGGCTCACCTCCAGCACCTCCCCGGCCAGCTCCAGGCTGAACTCCATGAGCGCCAGCGCCGCCACCTGCGCCAGCTGCAACGCCAGCGGGGACAGCCGCTCCAGGCGCTGCTGGATGAGCGGGCGCACCCGCCCCGGTGGAGGCAGCCGCTCCGGCCACCCCTGCTCCAGGCTCCCCGACTCCACCAGATGCTTGAGCGTCTCGGTGATGAAGAGGGGATTTCCCCCCGTGTAGCGCGTCATCTCCCGGGTGAGCGACTCCGCCCCGGGCAGCTCCAGGCTCTCCAGCAGCTCACCCACCGCCTCCGGCGGGAGCGGCTCCAGGGACATGAACATCGCCAGCCCCGCGGCCTCCAGCCGCTTCGTCATGGCGAGCGCCTCGCCCCCGAAGTCACCGCTGCGGCAGCAGTCGATGATGAGCGGGAAGGTGCCGGCCGAGTGGAAGCGCGCGTGGGCATAGGCCCCCACCTGCAGGCTCGCGGTGTCGGCGAACTGCAGGTCATCGGTGATGAAGCTGTCCACGCCCTCGGTGCAGCGGCGGAGCACCTCGCTGTAGGCGTCCAGGCAGCGCACGCGCTCCCCTTCGTCCCGCACGGGAGGAATCCGCTCCCCGGGCGCGGCGAGCTCGGGCATCACCCGCGCCAGCTCCCGGCGAATCCATGGCTCCAGGCCCAGCCGCAGCTCGGGCCGCCCGGCGAAGATCTCCCGGATGTTCCGCACGAACAGGGAGTAGGGCACCTCCGCGTCTCCGGGCCGGGCGGAGAACACCAGGTAGCGCCCCTTCGACGCCGCGAAGTCATGCGCCAGCCGCGTCTTGCCCACGCCCGGCTCGGCCAGCAGCAGCATGAGCTGCCTCGACCCCCACGCCGCCTCCATCCGCGCCCACTCGCGCGCGCGGCCCACCAGCACCGGCGGACGCAGCACGGAGAGCGGCAGCGTCCGCTCCAGCCTCTTCTCCACGGCGCGGGGCTTCACCTGTCCGCGCTCCACGTCCCGCGCCAGCGCCAGCGTGTCCGGGTGCGGCGCCGCGTCGTACTCCTCGAACAACATCTTCCGGCAGCGCTCGAAGAGGGTGAGCGCCGCCATCCGGTCTCCCTGCAGGTAGTGCAGCCGCATCAACCGCCGGTAGGCCTCCTCCGACAGGGGCGCCAACCCCAGCAGCCGCTCGGCGAAGTGCAGCGCCCCGGCCAGGTCTCCCTGCTGCTCGCGGGCCTCCACCTCGGCGATGGCGGCACGGCACCGCAAGGCCTCGAGCTGCTCGCGGGCCCGGAGCAGCCACGCCTCGAAGTCCGGGCAGTCATCGAAGTCCAGCGTGCCCAGCAGCGAGCCCGCCAGCGACAACGCCTGCGCGTGACGGCCCGCGAAGACATGGGCCTCCAGCTCCACCGCGTCGGTGCACACCCGCTCGGAGAGGGAGACCACGTCCCCGCCGAGCACCAGGTCCGTCCCGGTGGCCACCCGCAGCCGGCGCAGCAACTGGCGCATGTTGTTGCGCGCCGTGTCCTCGCCGGAGCCGGGCCACAGCATGCCCGCCAGCCTGTACTTGGGCGTGGGCCCCTCCAACGCCAGCCACGCCAGCACCGCCGCCACACGACGCTGCACCTCCAGGGGCTCCGCCAGCCCCAGGAGCCGCGCTCCCCCGAGCACTTCCAACCGCCAGTCCGTCACGACTTCCCCCCCGCCACTCCATGGAGCAGCCGAGCACCCCGGGCGCTCTCGAGGGAGCGTCCTCAGGTCCAGAATCCCGTCGGCTGCTCGAGGAGGGAGGCCCCGGCCTGACCAAACCACCCCTCAGCGGCAGCCGCATGCTGCCTGAAGGTGTAGATGTCACGGAAGCGCCTCTGCAACGACGAGCCCTCCTTGAGCGAGCTGGCCCCTCCCGCGCGATAGCAGGTTTCCACTACACCCGAGGCATTCTCCGTCACCCACGCCAGGGCGGCCGACAGGCGCGGGGCCAGCGGCACGGCGGACGCGGGCTCGTTCACGCACGCGGCCCAGAACTCATCCGCCGTGGCGTACAGGAGCGCGTGAGCGGCCCGCACGCTCGTGTCCACGCGGCCGAGCTCGAGCTGGAAGACGGGAGATTCGAGGAGCGGGACGCGCGCGTACATGCGCCGCTCCCTGCTCCACCACGGCCTGCCCCTGCGCGTTGAAGGCCCCGCCCATGATGACGTCCGGACCGGCCGAGTAGATGGCATCGAAGCGCTCGCGCGGCAGGAGCGCGAAGAGGTGCGGGCTCTCCATGCCGATCATCGTCGTCCAGCCGGCCGCCCCATCCGCGCGGGCGAGCGTCTCCAGCACCTCGCAGCCGGTCCGCGGGTCCACCTCGAAGCCACCGTGGCTCCGGGGCACGAAGGCGCGAAAGAACCCCGCCTGTTTGAATGGAGCGAGCAGGTCCAAGGGCAACCGCCGTCCCGACTCGATGTCCGCGGCCCGGGCGGCAATCACCGGAGCCAGGTCCCGCGCGGCCCGCACCACCTTCGTCGTCTCAGCGCTCTTCATGCGTCACTCCTCGTCGCGGGCGCGGGAGTCCCCCCATGCGCCTCGTCCGACGTGGAGCAACGAGTACCAACGGGGGTGTGACGGGGGCGTGACCGGGTAGCGCATGGGCGCCCTCAAGCCGCCTCGAGCACCCGGGACACGGCCGCCACGTAGCGCTGCCACGCCTGCGTCTCGGCCCTCAGGTGCGCCCGGCCCGCCGAGGTGAGCCGGTAGAACTTCGCCCGCCGGTTGTTCTCCGACAGGCCCCACTCCGCCTCCAAGAGGCCCCGCTTCTCCAGCCGGTGCAGCGCCGGGTAGAGCGCCCCCTCCTCCACCTTCAGCTCCTCCCCGCTCCGCTCCCTCACCACCTCCGCCACCGCGTACCCGTGCAACGGGCCCCACGACAGGCTCTTCAGAATCAGCACGTCCAGCGTGCCCTGCATCAACTCCAGCGAGTTGCCCGCCATGTCGCTCGTCCCCTCAGGTGCTCGGGGGAGCGACGCGCACGCTCCCCTCAGGTGTCGAGGGAAGAGTCCCCAGCATCCCCTAAGCCGTCAAGGGGAGCACCCGGACCCGGGGCGCGTCAGCCGGTGTACGAGGACTCCCCGAGGGGCCCTCGCCACTCCACCCGGTGGAGCGTCAGCGGCTCCTGCCGTCCGTGCTCCGGGAGCGGCGGCAGCGGCGTGACGGGTAAGGCGCGCTCCCGCCAGCGCTCGAAGGTGGCCTCGGTGAGGAGGATTTCCCCGGGCCGGGCGGCGGCGCACACCCGGCTGGCCACGTTGGTGGCATCTCCAATGGTGGCGTACTGCAGGTACTGCTCGGAGCCGATGTTCCCGGCCGCCACCCGGCCCGTGTTCAGGCCCACGTGGATGTTCAGCTCGGGCCGGCCCTCGGCCCGCCAGCGCGCGTTCAACCGCGCCAGCGCCCGCTGCATCTCCACCGCGGCGCGCACCGCCCGGTCCACGTCGTCCGGGTGCGCGACGGGCGCCCCCCACACCGCCATCAGCGCGTCGCCGATGTACTTCTCCAGCGTCCCCTCGTGCCGGAAGACGATGTCCGCCATCACCGGGAAGTACTCGTTGAGCAGGTCCACCACCTGCCGGGGCTCGAGCGTGGAGGACAGCGCGGTGAACTGGCTGATGTCCGAGAAGAGAATGGTCACCTCCGTCTCGATGACGCCCAGGTGGGCGCTGCGCGCGAGCTGCAGCTTCTTGAGGGTGGCCGGCGGGAAGAAGCGCAGGTACGTGGTGCGCATCACCGCCTCCTCCTCGAGCTGCTGGCGGAGCAGCGAGTTGTCGAGCGCGATGGCCGCCTGGTTGGCGAAGGCGGTGAGGAACTCCAGGTCCTCCTGGGTGAAGCCATGGGCCCGGGAGAGGTTGTCCAGGTAGAGCACCCCCATCACCGTGTCCCGGGGCTTGAGGGGCACGCACATGGACGCGCAGATGGACTGCTTCAGCACCGAGTCGGCGGAGCCCAGCCGCGGATCCCTCCGGGCATCCGAGAAGAGCGCCGCCACGCTGTGCTTGCGCACGTAGTCGACGATGTGCTGGCTGTAGAAGGGCCCCGCGGGCAGCTCGCCCGACGCACGGGCCACCCGCGGACGCAGCTGCCCACTGGTCGGCTCCACCAGCAGGATGGCCGCCCGGTCCACCTCCAATATCTGGAAGACGAGCTGGAGGACGCGGTCCAACACCTCGTCGATGGAGCCGGGTGAGGAGAGCAGCTGGCTCACCTTGAGGAGGATCTGCAGCTTGTTGTGGGCCCGGACGTCGCCGCTCACGGGCTTCATCTTCAGGGCGGTGTTCGACTCGGGATCGGCATATGGCCGCAGCAGCTCGCCCATGGTGGTGGGAGAGAAGCGCGTCTGCAGCGAGCGCACCTGGGTCGGCATCGGCTCCCGCGAGAACGAGGGGGAGGTGCGCACGAGCCGGAACGACACCTGGCCGCACCGGAAGCTCTCCCCCTCGCGCAGCTCGTGGCGCCGCACCTGGGCCGAGCCGATGAACGTCCCGTTCTTGCTGCCCAGGTCCTCCAGGACGATGCGCCCGCCCACCCGTTCCAGCCGCGCATGCCGCCGCGACAGGCTCTTGTGGACGACACAGACGGTGCACTCCGGCGTGCGCCCGATCGTGACGGGGCCCTCGGGAAGCACGAACGTCTGCTCATCCAGAGCGCCCGGGTTCATGATGAGCTGCATGGGGCCGGACCTTACCATTCCACGGGTGGACAGTCCGGGTTGTCAGCCCTCACGCCCCGTGGAAACCTGCTCACGGGAGCCAACGGGAGGTGTGGGCATGGACATCATCACCATCGACAAGCAGGGCGAGAAGGTCAAACTCGACGGCATCTCCGCGGCCCCCCCGAAGAAGGCGGACCGGGACGCGGCGAAGCGGGAGCTCGAGGCGCTGGGCGAGGAGCTCTTCGATCTGCAGGATCTCCTGTGGGGCGCGAAGATGAACTCGGTGCTCATCGTCCTGCAGGGCCGCGACACGGCCGGCAAGGACGGCACCATCAAGCACGTGGCGGGCTTCCTCAACCCGCGAGGCGTCAGCGTCACCTCCTTCGGCGTCCCCTCCGAGGAGGAGCGCGAGCACGACTTCCTCTGGCGCATCCACCGCCATGCGCCGCGCAAGGGCGAGCTCGCCATCTTCAACCGCTCCCACTACGAGGACGTGCTCGTCGTGCGCGTGCACGGGCTCGTCCCCGAGTCCCTCTGGAAGGAGCGCTACGGGCACATCCGCGACTTCGAGGAGATGCTCTCCGAGCACGGCACCCTCATCCTCAAGTACTTCCTCCACATCAGCCGCGAGGAGCAGGAGCAGCGCCTGGTGGACCGGGAGAAGGAGCCGCGCAAGGCGTGGAAGATCAACGCCGGAGACTGGGAGGACCGCGAGCACTGGGACGACTACACCCAGGCCTACGAGGAGGCCCTCTCGCGCACCTCGACGAAGAAGGCCCCGTGGACCCTCGTCCCCGCGGACTCGAAGTGGTACCGCAACCTCGTGGTGGCGCGCTCCCTCGTGGAGGCGCTCCGGCCCTACCGCCAGGCCTGGCAGGACCGGCTCGACGAGGTGGGTGTCCGCAAGAAGGCGGAGCTCGAGGCCTGGCGCAAGAGCCGCTAGCCCATGCCCGTCCAAGAGCTGTGGATCGAGAACTACCGCTCGGTGCGGGCGCTGCGCTTCCCGCTCGCCCCCGTGACGGTGGTGGTGGGCCCCAACGGCAGCGGCAAGACGAACGTCTACCGCGCGTTGCAGCTGCTGCTCGCCGGTGCCGAGGGGACCCTGGCGCGCACCCTGGCCGAGGAAGGCGGAATGCCCTCCGTGCTGTGGGCGGGCCCGCGTCCGAAGAGCGCGCCGAAGTCCGCCCCGCTGCGGCTCACCGTGGGCGTGCGGCTGGAGGACCTGGCCTACGAATTGTCCTGCGGGGTGGTGCCGCCCCCTCAAGGGCCCTTCTCGCTGGACCCGGACGTGAAGGAGGAGACGGTCTGGGTGCACGAGGGCAAGCGCCGGCACGTGGTGGCCGAGCGCAAGTCCCAGAGCGTCTTCGCGCGCGACGCGGAGGGCCACCGCACCACCTTCGCGGCCCAGCTGTGGAGCAGCGAGTCCGTGCTGGCCCAGCTCTCCGAGCCCCACCGCTTCCCGCTGCTGAGCGCGCTGCGCGCGGAGCTGCTCCGCTGGCGCTTCTACCACCACTTCCGGACCGACCCGGACTCGCCCCTGCGTCACGCGCAGGTGGGCGTGCGCACGCCCGCGCTCGCGCACGACGGGAGGGACCTGGCGGCGGCGCTGATGACCATCGACGACATCGGCGATGACCGCGCGCTGCACGCGGCCGTGGAGAGCGCCTTCCCCGGCTCACGGTTGGAGCTCGACAGCGAGGATGGGCGCTTCTCCTTCCGCATGCACATGCCCGGGCTGGTGCGCCCGCTGGAAGCCACGGAGCTGTCGGACGGGACGCTGCGCTACCTCTGTCTGCTCGCCGCGCTGCTGTCGCCCCGTCCCCCGCCCTTCCTCGCGCTCAACGAGCCGGAGACGAGCCTGCACCCCTCGCTGCTGGAGCCACTGGGACGCCTCATCGCCACCGCGAGCCGGCAGGGACAGGTGTTCGTCACCACGCACGCCCACGAGCTGGCCACCGCGCTGGAGAAGCACGCCCGGGCGTCCATCCTCCCGCTGCGCAAGGACTCGGGCGCCACGGAGCTCGTGGAGCCGGACGAGGCGGAGTGACGAGAAGGAAGAAGTGGCAGGCCGCCAGGGAGTTGAACCCCGCACGCCCGGATTTGGAGTCAGGGAGCCGGAAAAGACGCCAGGGACCCTGCGTCCTGACACGGTATTTTCCGGACTCGGAGACCGGGTGGCGGGCCTGTCGCGACCCAGGACACTCCTGTCCGAATCCAGGACACCCCGGATTGAGTTGTCTCAAACCATTGAAATCAGGTGATTCTTCCTACTCCGTGTAAACACGCTCTACATCCGGAAGGCAGGCGGGCGTGACATACTTGCTCCACAAAATTTAAACATGGGGCCGCAACCTTCGGAGTTCCAAGCATTTACGGGGTTGGCGCGTTCCCTGCTTTAGCGGGAGCCGTCCGATGGCACCCCGCCGTCGGTCAGGAGAGATCTCGTGATCCGCACCCGTTTCCTTGCCGCCGCGCTGCTCGCGCTTCCCCTCGCCGCGTGCGAGGTCGACAACTCGCAGCTGCCCGAGGGCGCCCCGAAGTCCGACGCGGCCGCCGATTCCCTCGGTGACGTGCGCGCCGCGCTCGCCGCGCTGCCCTCCGCCGAGGTCGTTGGCTCCAACGACGATGGCGTTCCCTTCATGCTCAAGGGCTCGCTGGACAACGTGAACGGCCTGCAGGGCATCGCCGCGGCCTTCCGCCTCGACACCGCCGACCTGGTGATGACGCGCACCAGCGTGGACGAGCAGGGCAACTCGCACATCCGCTACAGCCAGACCAAGAACGGCCTGCCCGTGATGGGCGGCGAGCTCATCATCCACAAGGATCCGAGCGGCAAGATCTTCATGGCCAACGGCTCGGCGCGTGACGGCGAGCTCGTCCCGGCCAAGGCGCGCGTCTCCGGCGAGGCCGCCAAGGCCGCCGCCCTGGACAACACGGTGGGCCGCCACATCGCCACCGAGGGGGATGCCCGCCTGGTGTACATCCGCTCCGAGCAGGACGGCCGTCTGCGGCTGGCCTGGGAGGTGGTGGTGACGGGCGAGGGCGCGGACCTGCCCATCCGTGACCACGTGTTCGTCAACGCGCTGACCGGCGCCATCGAGGACACCACCACGGAGATCCACTCCGCGAAGAACCGCGCGGTGTACTCGGCCAACAACGGCACCAGCCTGCCCGGTACCCTCAGGCGCTCCGAGGGTGGCGCGGCCACGGGCGACACCCACGTGGACGACAACTACGCTCACCTGGGCACCACCTACGACTGCTACAGCGTGAACTTCGCGCGTGACTCGTACAACGGCGCGGGCGCGCAGCTGCGCAGCACGGTGCACTACAGCACCAACTACACCAACGCCTTCTGGAACGGCAGCCAGATGGTGTACGGCGACAGCAACGGCGTGCAGTCCGCGCCGCTGGGCAAGTCGCTGGACGTGACGGTGCACGAGCTGACGCACGCGGTGACCAGCTCCGAGTCCAACCTCACCTACTCCAACGAGTCCGGCGCTCTCAACGAGGGCATGAGCGACATCTTCGGCGCCTACTGCGAGTCGTGGAAGCGCGGCTGGGTGGTGGACGCGGCGGTGTGGATGGTGGGCGATGACGTGTGGACGCCCAACACCCCGGGTGACGCGCTCCGCTACATGGCCAACCCCACGCAGGACGGCTCGTCCTACGACTACTACCCCACGCGCTACACGGGCACGTCCGACAACGGCGGCGTGCACTGGAACTCGGGCATCGCCAACCTGGCGTTCGTGCTGCTGAGCCAGGGCGGCACGCACCCGCGCGGCATGACCAGCACGGTGGTGACGGGCATCGGCATCCAGAAGGCCGGTCAGATCTTCTACCGCGCCAACCGCGACCTCTTCACGGCCTCCACCACCTTCGCCCAGGCGAAGACGTACACGGAGCAGGCCGCGACGGCGCTGGGCTACACCACGGCCGAGGTCGCCTCCGTGTCGGCGGCCTGGACGGCGGTGGGCGTGGGCGCCTCGACGCCTCCCCCGGCCTCCACGGCGCTGACCAACAACGTGGCGATCACCGGCATCTCCGGTGCCTCGGGCTCGCTGAAGTACTACCACCTGGACGTGCCGGCCAGCCGGGCGGTGACCTTCACGCTGAGCGGCGGCTCGGGTGACGCGGACATGTACGTGAAGTTCGGCTCGACGCCGAGCACCAGCTCGTACGACTGCCGCCCGTACCTCTCCGGCAACAACGAGACGTGCTCCTTCGCCGCGAAGACCACCTCCGGCCGCTACTACGTGATGCTGCGCGGCTACAGCTCCTACTCCAGCACCTCGCTCAAGGGCGCGTACTAGTCCCGAGCACGCTGAGCGGAACGTGAGTTGAACGGCCCCTGGGAGGCATGCCTCCCGGGGGCTTTGTTTCGCGGGCGACCCCGCTACTGAGGCGGAGCCCCCTGCTCCACGCAGAAGGAGCGCGCCGGATCCCGCCCGTTGACGTCCACGACGACCTCGGCCGAGGGCCTGCACCCGCGGAGCTGCTGGTCGCACTGATAGGGATGGAGACGCCCACAGTCCTCCGTCACCGTACAGGCCTTGATCCAATAGGCCGTCGCGTCCGGCGCGGGGGCCCGCAGCAGGACCGAGCCCTTCTGGCGGCAGCCATTCGGCGGAGGCTCCGGGATGAGGCAGGCCCCACCGGACCACTCTCCGACGAAGTTGAGGACACACACCCCGCCCCCACAGTCCGAGTCCCTCTTGCACCCGGCCCCGAGCGGCACGCCGCACTCGCCATCCGCCACGGGCGTCGTGGGCCGGATGGAGGACGGACACATCATCGGGGTCGAGACGAGGTGCCACCCCGCGCTCAAGGGAGTCCCCGTGGGTGAATCACCGCCCGACAGCGCCACGGGCACGCGAATCAAGGCGTTCTGGGAGTAGCCCTCGAAAGGCTCCGAGTCGTCCTTCCGCCCATTGCCATTCGCATCCCGGAACGCCCCGAGCCGCGCGATGCCATACCGCGCGCCGGAGGGCGTGGTGTAGAGGAGCTCGGGCCCGGGCTCGTCGAACAGGTGCATCTCGAAGGACCGGAAGAACGCCATGCGGCGGGTGGTCCCCGGCTGCGGCACCAGCCTGTCCGCCTTCGCCGCACCGCCCAGGCTCCACAGCACCATGAGGAAGACCTCGGCGTCCTCCTCATCGACATAATCCGAGGGGGCCACCACCCGTCCCCGCAGCGTGAACAGCGGCGTCCCCGAGTACGTCTCGTCGACGAGCGTCTCTCCGCAGGCGAGTGCCGCGCCCGCCAGCACGCAGACGAGCCCGCGAAGAAGAGAGGAAGCAGCCCTGCCCTCGGTGCTCACCGGCGCCATACGAGTCCTCCCGCGCCCCACCAGGTCAGTGGGGTCGCCAGCTCACGCTCATCCGACGCCACCCCGTTCTTCATCACGGCCCGCTGGAAGAGGCCGGTCACCGGCCCGCCCTCGAGGCGCAGTGCGAGCCCCGCCCCCAGGTGCCGCTCCACCGACAGGATTCCGCCAAAGGCCGCGCCCAGCGCCTGCCGGTCCGGAGACACCCGCTGCGTGTCGAAACTCTGCCGGTGGTACACGCCCTCGACGAAGAGCCCGAACGCCAGGCTCACGGGCTGCAAATCGACGAAACGCTGGAGCGTCAATCCGAGGCCGAGCTCGTCATGGGTGCGAGGCAGCAACCCGTCCAGCCCGGAGCTCTGGCTCCGCATGCCCCGCAGCCGCACGCCCACGGAGCCCCAATCGAAGTCGAGCCCATAGCCCACGCGGAGCTGCGGCGCGATGCCGTCTCCCGCGAGCATCTGCCCCTGGGCGCCCCCGAGCAGGTCGACATGATGGGTGTAGCGCTTCTCGCCACCGCGGCGGCGCACCAGCCGGTCATAGCGGACGGTCTCGAAGGGCAGCGAGGCCACGTCGGCCACGGCGCCCGCGGCCAGGGCCACCTGGTACTCGCGGTACTCATCGGCGCTGCGCTGCTGCACGAAGTAGTGGCCCGCGGGAAGGGACAGCTCCCGGCGATTGCCCTGTGGCGAGACCTCCGCCACCACGGGCCCGCCCCGCCGCCCCTCCAGGATGAGGTAGAGCGAGGAGGAGCCGAGCCGCAGCCGCCCCATCTTCCCCTGCGTCTCCGCCGGAGTGGACAGCACCAGCTCGCCGCGCCCCTTCACCTCCCACGAGTAGGTGGGGTGCTGCAGCGCCACCGTCTGGCCACTCGAGCGCAGTGTCTGGGTATATGCATAGCCATACGCCTCGGTCAGCGTGACCTTGCCATCGTCGTCATGGTCGGCCGCGCCGCGCAGCGCGTTCATCAGGTGGTGGGTGAAGAACGAGCCACGCAACTCATCGGACTCCTGACTCGACTCGCCCGCGGCACTCGAGGTGAGGATGGCCAGCCCCTCGGTGGCGATGTTGTTGTTCAGGGAGATGTCGAAGCTCTCGGCGGCGTTGACTCCCTTCACCCGGGTCACCGAGCCGGAGCGGCAGGCATCGAGCACCAGCAGACGCACGCCGGCCGGCGAGCCCGCCACCAGCGTCTTCAGCTCCTCGAGGGGCAGCTCCGTTCCCCCGAGATGGAGTGCGGTCGCATCCGCATGGCCCGAGTAGAAGACGACGAGCGCGGTGGGATGCCCCGCCCCCGCCTGCGCGCGGATGGCGGCGTTCACATCCTGCAGCGCGCGACGCACCGAGGCCGCGTCATCGCCGAGCAGCAACATCGTCCGCCGCGACGAGACGCCCCCGTGCTGGCGCAGCACGTCGGTGAAGGCCCGGGCGTCCTGCTCCGCGAAGAGCAGGCCCACCTCGTTGGGAGCGCCCTGGTCATGGCCGATGGCCACCACCCAGGTGTGCTCGGGGAGCGCTTGAGCCAGCGGGGACACGAGCACCGCCAGCACGAGGCCCAGGAGGAAGACGCATCCCCGGCTCATCCGCCCTTCTCCAGGATGAACGGCGTCATCGCGCAGCCCTCGGGGCACACGGGCTTCTCCCCGGCGCCGCCCGAGGTGCACTCCGGTGTGCCCACCTCGAGCGGGCAGTGCACCAGGTAGAGCATCTCGCGGCCTGGCTGCGCGTCGAGCGACACCGCGCCCGGGAGCGCGATGCCGTCCCCCTCCTCGAAGCGCGTCTGCATTCCGGGCTCCAGCGGCCACGCCGTATACAGCGCCCCGGACGCCTCGACGCCGAGCACCGTCACGTGGCCCTCCGCCGGCACGTCCACGCTGAAGCGGAGCCGGTCGCCCGGCGCGAACGTGTCGCCGCTCACCACTTCCTCGGCATGGTCGCCCACGAGGCGGAACACGTGCAGCCCGAGCGCCCCCTTCATCCGCGTCCCCTGCTGGCCGGGGACCACCACCAGCAGCACGACGGCCGCCGTGGCCACCATCGCCATCGGGGCGAGCAGGCGGCGTGCCCAGCCGAGCAGCCGCTCGGAGCTCGAAGCCCGGGCGGGCTCATCCAGCCCCTTGCGGATACGCCCCAGCATCACGCGCGGATCCACGCCGTCGATGGCGCCGAAGCCCGCCCGGCGCTCGGCCAGACGCGCGCCACAATCGGCACAGCCCGCCACATGGCGCTCGGTCCGCTGCGCCTCCTCCGGCGGGAGCTCGCCCGCGTGGAGACGATCCAACGTGAAATCGGAGGGGCACTCCGGCCCTCCCGCGCGCAACTTGACGAAGTCAGGCGGCTTCATGAGCGCCTCCTTCCCAATCCCAGGAAACCCGAGGTCTTTCGTTCCGGCGGTGGCGGAGCCGGGGGAGGAGGAGGCGTGCCCTCCGAGCCTCCCGCCGTCCGCGCGTTCACCCACTCCTGGAACCGCTCCAGCAGGTTGCCCACCGTGCGCTTGGACACGCCCAGCACCGAGGCCGCCTCCTCGTGTGACATGCCGTCGAGGAAGACGTACACGGCGGCGGCGGCCTGGCGCTCGTCGGCCTCCGAGAGCAACCGGCGCAGCAGCACGAGGTCATCGGGGCTCACCGGCCCGGTCCGCGAGCCGTCGTCCGCCATGGGCTCCACGTGCTCCTCGTGCAACCGGGTGCGGCGCGAGCGGTCCCGGATCTGGTTCAGGCAGTAGTTGGTGGTGATCTGATAGAGCCAGGTCGTCATCTGGCTCTGCTGCCGGAAGTTCCCGGCGGCGCGGAAGGCCCGGATGAAGATCTCCTGCGTGGCCTCTTCCGCGTCGGCTGGATTGCCCAGCAACCGCAACGCCCGGCGGTACACCCGCGGGCCGTGCTGGTTGAAGAGCAGGGAGATCTGCTGCGAGTCGTCTCGGCTCAAAGCGTTGGTCGGGGATGGGGGGGAGGGCACTCTACCAGACCCGATCCAGCCCAGCCGAGGCCCACCGCCGCTGGATTGTAACTGCAATAGGATCGTCATCGGCGCGGGCCTCCTGCTGGCACTCCCAAAACCTTGGACCCGTGGGCCGGATATCCGGGCAAGCCCCACGGTTGATTTTCCGGGCGGGCTGTTTCGCCTCGGGTGTAGGGCCGCCTGCACCCCGAGTGAGCCGGCGCCCGCCGCCGCGCATGTCCGGTCCTGAAGGGGCCCGTCCCAGAAGTGGGAACGCCCCAGGGCGCGGGCATGGCTGTCCCACATGGGAGGGGCCCCCGTGGGACTGGCGCGGGCATTGCGATACTCCCCCGCCATGGATTCCACCCCCCCCGCCTCCCCCGCCCTGAAGGCCCGTCCCGTCGACGAGGGCGAGCGCCTCGTCCTGCTCGACACCCTGCGGGGTTTCGCGCTGAGCGGCGTCTTCCTGGCCAACGTCCACCTGTGGTTCAGCGGGCTCATGTTCCGCCCGCTCGCCGAGGTGAAGACGTTCTACCGGGAGTCGTCAGGGCTGGACGCCGTCATCATCCATACCTTCGGTCCGCTGATCGGCGGCCGGTTCATCACCCTCTTCTCGGTCCTGTTCGGCCTGGGGTTCGTGGTGCAGCTCGAGCGCGCCGAGGGCCGCGGCACCTCCGTCGTCCCGCTCTACGCGCGGCGGCTGGTGGTGCTGCTGGGCGTCGGCCTCGCGCACCTGTTCCTGCTCTTCCAGGGCGACATCGTCAGCACGTACGCCGTGCTGGGCTTCACCCTGCTGCTGTTCCACAAGCGCACGGACCGCACCCTCCTCGTCTGGGCCGCCGTGCTCATCTTCCTCGCTCCCCTGCTCTGGCTCATCGTCCCGCGGGTGACAGAGCTGCTCGGCTCGCCAGCCACCGAGGAGGCCGCGAAGGCCGCCATGGAGCACAGCCTGGCCCTCCGCGCCCGGGTGCTGGAGGCGTTCTCGCACGGCTCCTGGCTCGACACGGTGCGCGTGGGCGGGGCGTACTACTGCGAAGACCTGTTCTGGAATCTCAGCGCCCTCCTGCCCGTCATCGCCGGCCGCTTCCTGCTGGGGCTGTGGGCGGGGCGCCGCCGCCTCTTCCATGACGCGCACCAGCACCTGCGCTTCTTCCGCCGGCTGCTCGGGTGGGGCCTGGGACTGGGCCTCGCCGCCAGCAGCGTGGCCATCGTCGTGTGGCTGCTCTCCATCCGGAACATCCTCCAACCCGGATCGCTCCCGTGGCTGCCGTTCGTCATGGGGCCCATGCGCCACCTGGGAGAGCTGGGCATGGCGTCGGCCTACGCGGCGGGCATCACCCTGCTCTTCCAGCGCGACAAGTGGCGCCGGTGGCTGACCGTGCTCGCCCCCGTGGGCCGCATGGGGCTGACGAACTACCTGCTGACGTCGGTGCTGGGCGTGCTCTTCTTCTACGGCTACGGGCTGGGGCTCATGGAGAAACTGAAGAGCCCCGCGGCGCAGTTCGCGCTGACCCTGGTGCTCTTCGCCCTGCAGATCGTCTTCAGCCACCTGTGGCTGGCGCGCTTCCGCTTCGGCCCCGTCGAGTGGGTGACGCGCTCGCTGACGTACGGCAAGGCCCAGCCCATGCGCCGGGCCTCCACGGCCGAGAAGAAGGAAATGGCGAACGCCTGAGCCGGCGGGTGGACGCACGCCTCGAAGCACCGGGCCCTCCCGCGTCAATGCCTGCTCAGGATTGACAATTCCCGCTGATGTCTTAATTATGTTCGCGTCATGAGGCCCGTCACCACCATCCTGGGTGTGCCGTCCAAGCGCGAGTTCGCGCCGATGGCGGACGTGCGTCTCGGCTCCCGCAACAAGGTTCTGCTCGACATTTGATCAGGCGGACCGGGTTCCCTGGTACGCGGGTTGGCTGGTTCCCGTGTACCGCAGGGGCTCTGTTCCGCCGCTGATCATCCCGGGCCTTCGTGTGTCCTCACACCGTCCCGAGCGTCCCTGAGCGGCCGCTCCCGGGCATGCGTGTGCGCGCCCGAAGCCTCCCGAGCGTCTGAATCCTCTCAACCAGTGTCTGTCTTCAACCCGCGGGTGCGTGCACCCGGCGGGAACGGGAGTCTTTTATGTCTCGCACCACTCGAATCGAGCGCTACCGCAACAATGGCGGGGTCATCCCGAAGGAGTTCATCCCGGCCATCGAGAAGGGCGTGGCCGGCGCCATGGAGAGAGGCGTGCTCGCGGGCTACCCGATGGTGGACGTGGAGGTGCATCTGGTCGATGGGAGCACGCACGTGCGCGACTCCACGCCGCAGGCGTTCACGATGGCCGGCTCGCTGGCCTTCCAGGAGCAGCCATGCGGGCCATGACGCGGTGCGCGGCGTACGCGCACCGCGTCAGAGCCGGACTCGCGTGGGAAATCCTCGCGGCCGTGGCAAAGCGATGACGTGGCGCGGGTAGACGGTCCGCATGTTCCTCCACGCGCTCGGACACTTCCACCCGGAGAACCTCATCACCAACGCGTTCCTCCAGGACATCGGCCTGGAGACGGACGACGCATGGATTGTCGAGCGGGTGGGCATCCGCACCCGGCACACGGTGCTGCCGCTCGACTACCTCCGCGAGACCCGCAACCGGGACGTGCGCGGAGCCCTCGAGGCCGCGCTGTACTCCAACGCGGAGACGGGCAGGCGCGCGGCGCTCATGGCCCTCCAGCGCGCGGGGCGCGACGTGAAGGACGTGGGAATGGTGGTGGCCGGAGGTTGCTCGCCCGACGAGTGCATTCCAGCCGAGGCCTGCCGCATCGCCGAGGCACTGGGCATCGAGGCCCCCTCGCTGGACCTCAACGCCGCCTGCTCGTCGTTCTGCGCGCAGCTGCACTTCCTCGCCGGGATGCGGCCGGAGCGGCTGCCAGACTTCATCCTCGTGGTGAATCCGGAGAACTCCACCCGCGTGGTGGACTACGCGGACCGCTCCAGCTGCGTGCTGTGGGGCGATGGCACCAGCGCCGCCCTGATCAGCCCGCGCATCCCCGGCCCCTGGCGCATCACGCACACCCTGCTCGGCGGAAGCCCCTCGGGCGCGGACAAGGTGAAGGTGCCCCGCGCCGGCCACTTCACCCAGCAGGGCTCCGCGGTGCAGGCCTTCGCCATCAAGCGCGCCAGCGAGACGTTCCTGGCGTTGCGCGCGCACTACCTCGCGGCCTCACCAGGACGCACCCCGGACGGACTGAGCCTCATCGGACACCAGGCCAACCTGCGCATGCTGGAGGCGGTGCAGCGGCGCACCGAGGTGCCCGACGCGCACCACTTCTACAATGTGGAGCACCGGGGCAACTGTGGGGCCTCGGGCGCGCCCACCGTGCTCTCGGAGAACTGGGACAACCCCCAGGTGGGCGACGCGGTGGCACTCGCGGTGGTGGGCAGTGGCCTCACCTGGGCTGGAGCCTTGCTGGAGCGCTCCGCTACGGCTGGAGCGTGAACGTGTAGATGGGCCAGGAGCTCGGGTCGTAGGCGACGCAGCTCCCGCGGTCCCAGTTCTTGAACCGCATCTCGAGGGTGCGCGCCCCCACCGGTGCCGTGATGGTGGCCGGCGCGGGCTCCCGCCTGTACCCGCTCGTGGTGGTCACATAGGCACTCTGGAAGGTGCCGTAGTCGAAGCGGTACTCGACGGTGATGAACCACGTGTCCATGCCGCTGTACGTCGCGCGGCACGTCTTCAGCCGGTCGAGCGCGTACTGGACGGTGAAGGGCTGGCCGGCGCGCAGCGTACCGGTGACCGTATAGGGGCCGCTCACCGGAAAGGAGATGACCGGGGTCTGCGCCGCGGCGGAGGTGGCGATCAGCAGGGGGAGGACGAACGCACAGAGTCTGGACGACAAGAGAAGCTCCTGGGGGGAAAGGACTGCCCGGGCATTCTCCAGGATGCGGTGGAGAAAATTCCAGGAATTTCCACTTTTCTCTTTTTCCCAGGAGACATGGGGCATCCGCGCGCCTCCGTGCAGAGGGCTCGCGCACGCCCCGTCCATGTCGAAGTCCCGCACCACTGGAGAATGACATCAAAGGCCGTGGGATGCCTGCCACTCGAGGCGCTCGTCGGCATCGTGCGCCAGCCGTTCGAGCACCTCGTCCAGGGAAAGGAACACCGCCCGTGAGCATACGCGGGTAGAGTCATCTTTGATGCCAATCCACGATGCACTCATCGAAGCCCAGAAGCTCCTCGGGAGGCTCTGGAAGGAGGAGCAATCCCCTGAGCGAGAAAGAATCCTGGAGTGTGCGGGCTACACCCTCTCGTTCATCTCCGCGACCGGCCAGCACTACCGGTTCGAGGACTTTCGCAAGAACCTGGCCTCAGATAGCCCGGCACGGGTCGAATCGCGCACTCTCGCCCCCAACGAACCAGGAGCCGCTGGTAGCGCGAACATCCGAGAGCTTCTGGCCAGAACCCATGGCTTCTTCAATCAGTTGCTGGCCGGGCCGAACTGTACCAATGACCATGAGCCGATTCGCATTCTCCTCGACGTGTTTCATTACATCGTCTTGAACGGCGAGTTCGTCGCTTTGGACGAACATATGCAGAGACTCGAAGCCGGCGCTCCGCCGCGCGTCATCGCCGCATTTGGAACGCAGGCAGAGGCAACAACCTGGCTGGAAAACACGTCCGAACCGCCCAGCAGGGCCTTGGTGTTGATTGGAGACCAGTACCACCAAGCCGTCTATCTCCGAGACATCAACCACCGCAAGGTCATGCCGTGGCCCGCAATGGAGTACTACCTCGCGGAGCTCGTCCAGGATGTACCCCCCATCCCCGTGGCCTCATTCGCCAGCCGCGAGATGGCCGAGGCCTGGCTGAAAGCGCAAGCCGAGCCGCCCGATCGCGAATGGGTGATGATCGCGGGTGCAGTCCACCTCGCGGTCAACCACGCCAACGTCCAACGCCGCGCCCTGTACCCCCTGTCGATGGCCGATGGATACACCATCAATCTCGAGGTTGAACCCGAGCCCTCACGGCCAGACTGAGAAGCACGGATGGGCTCGCGGACACGCGCCTCCAAAGGAGATGCCCCGGGTGGCCCATACGCCCCCTACCGATTCGTCAAGTGACCTGCTCCGGAGTGACCGCTCCGGTTGAGCAGTCCTTGTCCGGACGGGCAGGCTCCTCTACGGTGCGAGCCTCTTCCCGGAGGCCCCGTGCGCCCTCGCACATGGACAGCCCTGCTCTGGCTCCTTCTCGTCACCACCCTCGCCGCACAACCCGCACGGGCCACCGGGCCCGAGTCGCGGCGCGGCACGGTGCTCGTCGCGGGACGGCCGGAGGCACCCCCGGTGCTGTACGTGGACTCGGGCACGGTCACCCGCGTCCGCTTCGTGGACCTCGTGGAACCGCGCGCACTGCCAGGACCGGAGTGGCAGGGGCATGTCGAAGTCGCTCCGTTTGGAGAGCGCTCCCTCGTGCTCTCCCCCGTGAAGAACCTGCTGGAGGGGCAACGCCTGCTGCTGCCCGTGACGGGACGCACGGAGGCCGGAGAGCCCGTCTCGCTGACGCTGGCGCTCGTCACCCGGAAGGAGGTGGTGGACGCGGAGGCGTGGGTGGCCCGAGCCCACGTGCTTGCCGAGCCGGTGGCGGACGGAAACGAGGTGGACGCGGTCGCCCGCGAGCTGCTCGCGAGCCACGTACCAGGAGGCGGCAGTCCCAGGCTGTCGCTCCGTGTCCCGGACATGAAGACGGCCACCGTGCCGGCCAGCGGCTTCCGGGCCTGGGTCGAGTCCTCCCTCCAGTTGGAGGGATACCTCTTCGTCACCGTCACCCTCCAAGCCGACCGCCGTCACTCCAGGCCCTGGCGGCTCGTCCGGGTCCGGCTGGAGGCCGGGTGCCCTCGAGGCGAGGGGCTCCCCGTGCGCATCACCTCGGGTAGCTCTGGGCGATATCAGTTCCACACCTTCACCACGCCGATGCCCGAGGGGGCTGGCTGCGTGGGACTGACCCTGGAGGAAGACGGCCCCCGGACATTGCGCGTCAAGGAACTGAAGGTGAACCCATGAAGCGCCCCCTGCACCCGGACCAGCTGCGCCCGGGCCACCGCGTGCGTCACTACCGGGTGGTCCGCCGTCTGGGCTCCGGCGGTTTCTCCACCGTCCTCCTCGTGGAACACGGGGGCCACTTCTTCTCGATGAAGATGGCGGCGCGGCCGCCGAGCGCCGAGGACGAGTCGCGCGTGGACGAGCGGGCCGTCCGCGAGGCGGTGGTGCTGGGGCACTTCCGGCATCCCCACCTGCCGAAGGTCTACGCCACGGGACGCTGGCCCGACGCGGACTCGGGCTACTTCTTCGTCGTCACCGAGTACATCCCCGGGTGCACCTTCAACCGGTGGCGTTGGAAGACACACTCCTCGCTGCGCCGACAGGTGAAGGAGGTGGCCGAGGTGGCACGGGTGCTCGCGGAGCTGCACGAGCGCGGCGTGGTGCACCGGGACCTCAAAGCGGACAACCTCCTCATCCGGGAGGGGGACGAGAAGCTCTTCCTCACCGACTTCGGCTCGGCCTTCCTGCCCGGGGCCTACACGCTGACAGAGGTGTTGCCGCCCACCACGTTCCACAACCTGCCTCCCGAGTGCGCCACCTTCCTCATCAACGGCGAGTGGGAGCAGGGAGCGCATCTCTCCGCCACTCCCGCGATGGACCTCTACGGCCTGGGTGCCCTGCTCTACGAGGTGCTCACCGACTGCCATCCCTTCAGCCCCCGGCTGCCCCAGGCGAAGCTGCTGCTCGCCATCGAGTCAGTCGTCCCGAAAGAGCCCCTCCTGCTCGACCCGCGGGTGCCGCCAGTCCTCAATGACCTGACGATGCGGCTGCTGGCGAAGAAGCCGGAGCTGCGCCCTCCGAGCGCCCGGGCCGTCCACGAGGAACTGATGCGGATGCTGGAGGCGGAGGGAGACTCGGAGCCATGGACGCGCCCGTATGCCTTCGCGGCTCGGGATGAGGCGCCTCCTGCCCTTCCAGATGAGAACGGGGTGCCAGGAACGTCCTCTCCGGCCGGCCAGACGGCGGACGCACAGAAGGAGCCGAGGAAGCCGGGGCTCCGGTGGAGGGCACTCCTGGTACTCGCCGTCACCGCGGGGCTACTCGGGGTAGGGTGGAGTCTGGTCCGCGAGGAGTGCGTGTCTGCCTTCGAGCTGGCGTGCTCCGGCGCGGGTTCCACCGAGAAAGGAAACCACTCCTTGTTACCCTCCCGCAGAGCCGACGACACCCTCTCGCAGCCCCATCCCGCCAGCAGCCTGTGCACGTGGCTGGGTGCCTGTGCCGCCGCCGCGAACCTCCTGGGGTGCGCGAGCGCGCCCGTCCGCCCCGAAATGGAGCCCCTCCTCGCGCAGTGCCCACCCGAGGCCCGCCAGACGGCCAGCCGGCTGGGTCTCCGGTCCATCATGGAAGTCCAGCTGGTGAACGTGACGGAAGCGGGGCCAGACCACCACCTGGCCACGGTCAACATCAAGAGCGGGCCGGTGCAGGGCGAGCTCATCGTGAACGACGAGGACTACTTCAAGGTGACGGGTGAGGCGAAGGTGTTCCCGGACCGGGTCTACATCTACTTCGACAAGCTCCATCCCACGCCCGAGGGCCCACCCGTGCCCTTCTGCGGCGCGGCCCTGAACGACAACAGGAATCGCTTCGGGGTGGAGACATGGGCGGTCATGCCGCAGGAGGGCGCCCTGGTGGAGCCCACCAAGGTGGACCGGAGCCCCGATGCCGCCATCCTCAACTTCCCCATCGTGTTCACCTACATCCAGGGCCCCGACAACAAGTTCCGGCCCCGCGTCGTCATAGATGATTAGGTGCCGCCGCTCGACGTGACGCTCTCGGCTCTGGCCCCCTGCCGCTCCACTCACGTGCCGATTCGTGGCTGTCTGGGCGTGCTGTCATACTCCGAGCGGCCCCGCCAGGACCCTCGAGGTCCTGAGTTGTTTGGAGGACCTGGCCATGCATCTCCGAGCGTGTATCGCACTTCTACTCTATGTCTCAGCCTGCGCTACGTCAGCGCCCGGCCCAGGAGGGCCAGCAGCCCGGGACCCGAGGTTGGCCAACCTCCAGCGAGCGGCGACGCTGCCCTGGACGGACGGGGGGCGTTGCGCCGTACAGGAGGCTTCCGAGCCCTGGCCCGTGCTGGCGGAGCGGTGCTTTCATGCCCTCGACCATGACCGGATCGAGTTTCACGACACCACGGGGCGATGCGCGGTGGCCTCTGCCGGTGCCGCTGCCCTGGGAGTCGGGCTCTGTGTCCTGGCGGCGCCGGAACTCGTCGTGGGAACGGTGATCATCGCGGGCGTGGTGTTAGTGGGCTTCGTCATCAAGGAGGCCCTGGATGCGTATGCTCTGGATATGGGCCTTCCCGAGGTACGGCCCGCGCCTGAAACGCGGCCCGTGCCTGAAACGCGGACCACTCCACAGAAACCCTCGCCTAAAAAAAGGCCCAAGCCGGAGCCGAAGGGGCCGGATCTACCTCCTGTGGAGCCACCCGAGACTTCGGCGCGAGATCGCCGCAGGTGCGAGCCCGCTCCAGTGCCGTACCACCTTGGCGGTAATAAACTGCACGACATGTGCGCCGACAGAATTCCGAACAACAGTTTTCCCGGCGGCGATGTGTTCGTGAATGGGAAGAACTTCGACGCGCTGCAACTGGCCACGCGCACGCTGTGGGAGGTCAAGACCGACAAGTTCGACACGTACACGGACGACCTACAGGTCATCGTGGTCAAAAGTCAGGTGCAGGAGTTGCGGCACGAGCGCGCCCTCGCTCTGGCTTGCGGATTTGACTACCACGTCGGCGTGCGCAGTGAAGCGCACAAAGAAGCGCTGGAAGAAGAGGCCCCGGATCTCATTGGCCTCATCGTTGTCATGGACTGGTGCTGAGATGACAGCCAAACGAAAAATCACCCTCATCGTCTACGCGCCCGCACTCGTGCGCGATGACAGTCGACCCATGACAGTGGTCCATGGGATGGAGCGTGCGTTCCCTGGCATGAGCCTGGGATGGACGACTTCACTGGACGGGCAGCGCACCCTTTTGGCGAATCGCGATACATGGCTGGCCCAACAGAGGATGGACCGGGAATTTCCGCTCCTCCACAACGGCGATGAGCGTGCGTTCGTCTCGGTGTATGGAACGGAAGCGTCGGCGACCAGTTCGCCGGGCGGTCAGGCCCAGCTGGAAATACACATCAAGCTCCCACTGAGCCCAGAAGGCATTGCAGCGGCAGCGGATGTGCTGGAGGCCGTGGCAGAAAACGCGCGCGCGTACTGGGGGCATGCCACGCCGTCCAAGGCGTCGCTGGATATCGCGCGCCAGACAAAGAACCGGCCAGACGACCTGGAGCCTCCTCCTCGCGGGCTGCCGATGATCAAGTCCCCTGGTGCCATGCGCTCGCCTGAGATTCCGCATCGCCTCGGGTGGCTGAACTACTGGTCGGGTGCGGCTGCGGAGGCCATCGGCTTTCCGGACCCGGCCCGCGACGCGGAGTTGCTGTCACGCACACGGCGTACCGCGACGGGAGGGTGGGTTGTCCGGCTCACCGATGCGCCGCTCGACTTGGACAACCCCACCCACCTGGACGCGCTTCAACGGGTCTACGAGCGCTTCCCGGAGATTGGCGGGCGAGTCCTCCCTTGAGAGCAGGTTTCGGCAGGGAGCCTCGCCAGGTACTCACCCGAGAGCGCCGGCTGGCAAGCGCCCGGCCCCCACCGCTGTCCTGCAGGCGGCCCGCGCGTGGCATAAACCTCCCCCATGTCTCGCGACGTCTCCTTCTTCGACTCCCTGGGCCGCCTCCTCTCCCTCGAGCGCGAGGCCGAGCGCGCCCGCATGGAAGCCCTCGCCGAAGGCATGTCCCTCCAGCAGCGCGCCGAGCAGGGCCTCTCCTTCCTCGACCTGGAGAGCATCGAGGAAGAAGTCGGCCTCGGCGGCCGCGTCCTCGTCACCCTCGCCCGCAAGGACCGCGCCCGCTTCCCCGCACGCCTCGACAACGGGGACCAGGTCGCGCCCCCCTCAAGTCCAGCATCCTCTCCCACGAGAAGTAGTAGCATGGGCGCTGCCGCGCTACCTATCGGTGCGGCGCGCATCCGGTCAGCGCCTACATCCATGAGAATCCTTCTCTATTGCTTGGGGCTTCTTTTCGCTGCGCCCGCGTTCGCCAGCCCATTGGAGAATGAGCTGTGCCATGCGCGGCCTCGGCCAGTCGAAGCGATGGAGAAGCCGGAGAAGCTCTGCCGTGCCTTCGTACGAGCCATGGAGAAGATGCCCGGCGAGGCGATGAATGAAGTGCAGGCAGTACTGTCTCCCGAGAGCATCACGCTCATGGGAACGATGACCATGGCATGGATTGGCAGTCAGGGCATTCCCGTGCTCGGCCAGGCCGTGGACGTGGCGCTGCTATCGCTGGGCGTCATGATGGCCGCAGCGCAAACGGCTGCGGTGAAGGACTCGCTGTGGCTCTACGTCAACTCCGCAACCCATGCGAGAGATGAGGCGGGCCTCGACGCAGCGGCGACGCACCTCGCACGAGCCGGGGCCACGGTGGGGGTGAGCGTCGTGACGTTCATCCTGATGAAGAAGGTATCCGGCAAGGTGCAGAACCGGCCGGGGCCACGCGACCATCCCGCCCTGCTACCCGAACCCATACCAGTAGCCGCGGGCGGGCATGTGGGCGCTCCCGTGGGCGCCGCTCCAGGTGTCGTCCCAGGGACAGGTGTGGCACCCGCGTTCGCCGCCGCAGGTGGACGCTCGGCGGGAGGAGGCGCTCCAACAGAGGGAGTGAAGCCCAAGAAGGTCAACCACAAAACCTTCAAGGAATGGATTGGAAAGGTGAAACGGCGGCCCGCCCGCGAGGGCTCGGAAGCCTACAAGTACCAGAGGAAGCATGCTGGGCCAGAGGAGATGGAGGTCTCCGGAGGTGGAGAGCAAGTCTGGGCGGACGGTGCCCGCCTGGAGGAGGCGAAACTGCTCGAGGTCAAGCACATTGGCGATGCCGAGCGAAGTCCATTCATTGCTGGCTCGAAGTGTGTCGAGAAAGCCCGAACCATGATTCTGAACGCACTCATGGACGAGTTCGCGCGTTACGCCGCAGTCATCAGGGATCCCAACACTCCAGCAGTGGGGCTCGAGGTGATTGTCAACGATAGCAGGGCTGTTCCGCTCTTCGAGCAACTCCTGAAGAAATTCAGCATTCCAGGTGAGGTTGTTGTTCGCCCTTGAAGCGAGGAGAAGGTGGATGAAGTTCTTCATCTTGGCGGAGAGTGGCGGATTGCCGCCTGTCTCTGAGTTCATCTCCAGCCTGAGCACGCGGTGGCCTGGAGCCACGGTGAGACAGATCTCCAATCCCGAGAGAAGCTATGTTTTGGAGTTCAGTGTTCCCATGACGGATTCAGCATTGGAGGGTTTGCTTGCTCGAACGGGTGACTCCATGACGTTCGAAGGTGCCTCTCTTCGAGACACCTCCGGATTCGTTCAATGGTGCCGCACTCTCGTCCCCCCTCACCTGCCACTGCTCTTCTGCGACGAGAGTATGAACGGCGAGGTAAAGGTGACTCCGGCAATGACGGCAGCGGAAATACTCGAAGCATTTCATGCAAGTGGAGGGTGAGGAGTGTCAGCGAGCTGGCGATCTGTGCGCCAGGGGTCTGGAGTCCCTTGATGCGCTTCTGGGGGTAGCCGGCACATGGCATAAACCTCCCCCATGTCTCGCGACGTCTCCTTCTTCGAAGCCCTGGGCCGCCTCCTCTCCCTCGAGCGCGTGGCCGCGCGCGCCCGCATGGAAGCCCTCGCCGAGGGCATGTCCCTTCAGCAGCGCGCCGAGCAGGGCCTCTCCTTCCTCGACCTGGAGAGCATCGAGGAAGAGGTCGGCCTCGGCGGCCGCGTCCTCGTCACCCTCGCCCGCAAGGACCGCGCCCGCTTCCCCGCCCGTCTCGACAACGGAGACCAGGTCGCCGTCTTCCCCCGCCGCTCCGAAATCAAGGAGCCCGCTCGCGCCCTCGTCTCCCGCGCCACCGCCACCCGCGTCCAGCTCGCCTTCGACCGCGAGCCCCCTCCCTTCGTCCACGAAGGTCTCCTCCGCCTCGACCGCGTCCCCAACGACGTCACCTACGAGCGCGTCCGCGCCGGCCTCCAGCGCGTCAAGGCCCTCGACAAGGGCGCCGCACGCCGCAAGCGCGAGGTCCTCCTCGGCAACGAGCACCCCCGCTTCGACTCGCTGCGCGAATTCACCCCCACCCGCCCCCTCAACCCCGAGCAGCACGACGCCGTCTCCCGCGCGCTCGCCGCCGAGGACTTCTTCCTCGTCCACGGCCCTCCCGGCACCGGCAAGAGCACCGTGCTCGCCGAGGTCGCCGCCCAGGCCGTCTCCCGCGGCCAGCGTCTGCTGTGCACCGCCGCCAGCAACGCCGCCGTGGACCACCTCACCGACCTCTGTCTCGACAAGGGCCTGCGCGCCCTCCGCATCGGCCACCCCGCCCGCGTCACGCCCCGGCTCCAGCAGCACACGCTCGATCTCGTCGTCGAGGAGCACCCCGACCGCGTCCTCTCCCGCGAGCTCTTCGACGAGGCCTTCTCCCTGCTCGGCTACGCCCGCCGCCAGCGCAACCAGGGCCGCAGCCGCGAGCGCTTCGCCAACGCCCGCGCCTCCACCACCGAGGCCAAGAGCCTCCTCGACGAGGCCCGCGCCCTCGAGCGCAAGGCCCTGCGCGCCGTCCTCGAGCGCGCCCAGGTCGTCTGCGTCACCCTCGCCAGCCTCGAGTCCGGCGTCCTCTCCCACGAGGAGTTCGACCTCGCCCTGCTCGACGAGGCCACCCAGGCCACCGAGCCCCTCACCCTGCTCGGCGTCCTCCGCGCCCCTCGCGTCATCCTCGCCGGTGACCCCCAGCAGCTCCCGCCCACCGTCCTCTCCCCCGAGGCCGCCAAGCAGGGGCTCGCCGTCAGCCTCTTCGAGCGTCTGCTCGCCGACCACGGCGAGGGCGTCAAGCGCATGCTCCGCGAGCAGTACCGGATGAACACCGCCATCATGTCCTTCCCCTCGAAGGAGATGTACGGCGGCGAGCTGCGCGCCCACCCCAGCGTGGCGGACCGCACCCTCGCCGACGTGCTGCCCTCCACCGCCAGCGTGGACGCCCCGCCCGTCCTCTTCCTCGACACCGCCGGCAAGGGCTTCGACGAGGAGCAGGAGAAGGACACCGGCAGCCTCTTCAACCGCGGCGAGGCAGAGCTCGTCATCGCCCGCGTGAAGGAGTTGCTCGGCGCCGGCCTGGAGCCGCGCGAGCTCGCCGTCATCACCCCCTACCGCGCCCAGGCCCACGCCCTGCGCGAGCGCGTGGAGGCCCTCTCCCCCGACGTCGAGGTGGACACCGTCGACGCCTTCCAGGGCCGCGAGAAGGACGCCATCCTCGTCTCCCTCACCCGCTCCAACTCCGAGGGCCAGCTCGGCTTCCTCACCGACCTGCGCCGCATCAACGTCGCCCTCACCCGCGCCCGCAGGCACCTCTTCGTGGTGGGAGACTCGGCCACCCTCAGCGGCCACCCCTTCTACGCCCGCTTCATCGAGTCCACCCAGGAGGCCTCCTCCTACCGCTCCGCCTGGGAGTGGCCCGACCCCGCGGACGTCCCCTGACGTTTGACACGTCGCGCCCCCCCTCCTATCGTGAACAGATGTACAATAGGACACACCCGCGAGGGGGTGCGTTGTCCCCATCCGTGTTGCCGGGGCTCTTGCTGTGGCTGTCGATCGCAGGGTGCTCGGACCGCTCCAACCCGGACACGAAGCAAGAGAGCCCGGAGACCACGAGCCGGGAGGTGTCGGTGGAGGCGCTGGCGGGCGAGGTCGACTCGGCGAACCGCTATCCTTCAACGGTCCTCGTCGTCGCCCAGGAGCCCGTGACGGGAAAGGGCTTCAAGGGTTGCAGCGGCGTGCTGCTCTCCCCGCGGTGGGTGCTCACGGCGGGACACTGCGTGTGTCCGCAGCGGCCAGCGCGTGTGCCTGGAGATGAGAATGGGCGCATCGTCGATGGCACCACGTGTTCGGCGAGTGCCACCATCAAGGTCCTCTCCTACCTTCCGATGACGCCGGGTGAACCGTCGGAGGTGCGCGCGACAAGACATCAAGGCAAGGTTCACGCCCATCCCGAGCTCAAGCTCCTGCTGGATGCTGACGGAGGGATTGTCTCGAGCCATGCGGACCTCGCGCTCGTCTTCCTGGAGATTCCGGTGAAGGACGCGCCTGCGTCTCCAGCTCTCGCGAAGACTGAAGTCATCCCCGGTGAGCCCATCACCGTGGTGGGACACGGCCATGACGAGCTCCGAGGAAGCATGGGGGGAGATCGCCGATTCAACAGGACGCGGGTGGTGAAGCGCGCGGAAGCAGGCGGAGAGCGAATCCTGTTCGAACAGCCGAACCGGAGTGTCTACAAGGGCGAGAGCGGAGGCCCTTGCCTGCGGGAGACCCCTCAGGGGCAGGAGCTCATCGGGGTATCGAGCCGCAGCCTGGGCCAGGAGCCCTCCTTCATCGGCACCCATGCCTTCCAGGGTTGGATTCTCGAGCGGATGCAGAGCACGCCATGAGCGGGGGCCGCTGCCGGACACTCCTCGCCGTGCTCTCGCTGCCGGTGCTCGCCCTCGGGAGCGGCTGCGCCGGGGAGATCTCGTCGCAGGAGCGGACGCTGTTCCGGCGCACGTCTCTCGTCAGGCCAGGGAGCTCGCGGGATTTCGAGAACCGCTACCGGTCGACGCTCAGGCTCTTCGTCGCGGAGAAGGCAGCACAAGAACAGGGCTCGAGCGGAGAGTGCAGCGGCGTCCTCATCGCGCCGCGGGCCGTTCTGACGGCCGGACATTGTGTCTGCATCGTGAGGAAGCTCTCCGTGTCCGAACGCGAGGCACTCGGCAAGGAGGCGATTGCCGGGATGGCGCGCCGAGGGGATGTCGTTTCCAGGGCCGAGAGCCTTCGGGGCCAACGTCTTGACGCCGTCCTGGACAGCTCGAGGTGCGCGAGCAGCGCGAAGGTCAGGACGATCATCTACGAGCCGCGGGTTCCAGGAGAAGCGGAGGGCTCGCGGCAGGTGACTTACAGCGGCACGGTGAGGCCCCATCCCCGGCTCGAGCTCCTCTACGACGATGAAGGGAGCGTGGTCTGGAGTAGCGCGGACCTCGCGGTCATCCACCTGGACATGCCGGTGAAGGACTTTCCGGTGGTGGAGCGGACGACAGCAGAGGCGCGGGTGGGTGAGCCCATCGTCATGGCGGGTTATGGACCCGGTGAGCCCCTCGGATTGGCTGGGGAGCGTCATTCTGGCGAGAACCAGGTGAGTTGGCTCAGGACTCTGGACTCGGGGAGTGTCGAGTTCGTCGTTGCACAGCAGCGGATGCCCACCGGACACGTCGCCGCACACCTGGACGCAGGTGATAGCGGAGGTGGCTGCTGGCGCACGGGAAGCGATGGCAACCTGGTGCTCATCGGCATCGCGGGTGGGAATGCGAAGAACGGGAGGGGCGAGAGCCTCTCGGTCTTCACCAGCATCTATTCGCATGAGGAGTGGCTGAGCCAACAACTGGCGGAGCCGTGATTCATGATTCTGGATGCCTGGGACTCGAGACAATAAGAACCTCGACAGTCACCCCGGCCGACTACGCAAAAGGTGCAGTCCTACACGCACGTTTTGTCGCATCCCCCCGCAAAATTTGTCACTCCGGGAGGGGCTGGCAGGGTCTAAATCCCTGGATTCCTTGTGGACCGGCCATACCCGGGCATCGGCACGCCGCATGCTTGAGGAGGGAGCGGGGGAAGGCAGCCCTCAAAGGAGGCAGCCATGTCGCAGGTTCGTTCCGTCGTGTCCAAGGAAGCAGATGTGTGGGTCCTCCGGCTGGAGAAGGCCAACGGGAAGGTGCAGGAGTACCGCTGCACCTCCGAGGGCCAGGCGAAGCAGCTCGCCCAGATGCTCTCCGCCCCGGCGTCCATGGAGCCCGTCCAGCTGCAGGCCTGAGTCGAGCTCGCAGTTCCCAACGGCGGCCGGATGCGTCATGCGGCTCCGGCCGGAGTAGTCTCCCGGCCCGCAAGGAGCCGCCGTTGTCCTCTTCTTTCGAGTCGTTGACAGCCGATGCCCACGGCCTCGCCCTCCACGCGCGCCAGCGCAATCCCGGGGGCGACACCGCCGTGGTGTTCCTCCATGGCTGGCTGGACCATTCCCACAGCTTCGATCTCGTCGCCGAGCACCTGCCGGAGACGTGGCGGCTGGTGCTGCTCGACTTCCGCGGCATGGGCCGCAGCGCGCACCTGCCGGGCCATGCGCACTACCAGTTCGCCGAGCACCTGGTGGACGTGGAGGCCGTGCTGCGCGCCACCGGGCTGAAGGCGGCGCACTTCGTCGGCCACTCGCTCGGCGGCATCGTCGCCACCGCCTACGCCGCCGCGCGTCCCGAGCGCGTCCTCAGCCTCGGCCTCATCGAGAGCCTCGGCCCCACCGGCGGCCCTCCCGAGAACGCGCTCCCCCGCCTGCGCGGCTTCCTCGATGACCTGGAGCGCCCGCCCAACCGCAAGCGCTACCCCACCGTCGAGGCCGCCGCCGCCCGCCTGCGGGAGAACACCCCCTCCCTGCCCGAGAGCGTCGCGCTCCACCTGGCCCGCCATGGCACCCGGCCCGTGGACGGCGGCCTCGTCTTCACCTTCGATCCCGCCCACCGCCGCCGCTTCGCCTTCGGCTACGACGACGCGCAGTGGCTCGCCCTCTCCTCGGCCGTCACCTGCCCCGTGCGGTTGATCCTCGGCGGCGAGGGCTTCCGCTTCGATGAGGAGCGCGCCCGGGCGAGGATGGAGGCCCTGCGGCTGCCTCCCCCGCTCGTCATCCCCGGCGGGCACCACGTCCACCTGGAGCAGCCCGAGGCCGTGGCGCGCGCCCTGGTGGAGCACGTCCGCTCGGCCCGCTAGTCCGCCCCCGGCCCTCCGGCAACCCGGGAAAATCCCTTCCACCCTTCAGGGTACGCGGCTTCCCTCCGTTCGTATCCCACATCCACACCTCTCACCAAGTCCCTGTTTTCACTGGACTCCCCAGTCGACAGAGAGCTGGTCGCCCGTTTGCATTGGGGCCCTGCCGGATGGGCGCGAGGCGAGATCAGGTGATGAGAACGGGGCTGAGTGGTGGGCGGATCATCGGTCTGTCGCTGCTGGCGGCGCTTCTGGCCGCATGCCATGAGCCGGGGAATACCCGCTCGGTCATGGCCACGGCGGCAGTGGACTCGGACGCACTCGACTTCGGCGAGGTGCCGGTCGGGCAATGGCGCGAGAAGGTCGTGCGCATACGCAACGTGGGCTACGTGCCCTTCCGTGCGTTGGAGGCGCTGGGGCTCGAGGGCAATCCCTCGTACCAGGTCTCCTTCGAGGGCGAAGGCCGGGTGGAGCCGGGCGCCGAGAAGCTGGTGCGCGTGCGCTTCCACCCGCTGGCCGAGGGCCCCGTGGAGGAGCGGGTGCACGTCACCACGGATG
Organism: Archangium sp.; assembly: GCF_057119385.1. Classification (NCBI taxonomy): domain Bacteria; kingdom Pseudomonadati; phylum Myxococcota; class Myxococcia; order Myxococcales; family Archangiaceae; genus Archangium; species Archangium sp. Next base: position 33,236 of record NZ_DBNGVP010000114.1, read on the forward strand.
CCAACTCGGGCCGGGAGCACACGGTGCGGGTGATGGGCCAGGGCGCACCCCTGCCCATCGACATCCAACCGCCCGTGCTGGACTTCGAGACGCTGGAGGTGGACAGCGAGCGCACGCTGCGCCTCACCATCACCAACCCGGTGGACCTGCCGCTCACCGTGACGGTGAAGGGCGCGGCGGCGGACGCGTTCCGCACGGACACCCTCACCGTGCCACCGCTCAGCACGCACCAGGTGGAGACGCGCTACCTGCCCACGGACCTGGGGGACATGCGCGCGCTGGTGGAGGTGAAGCCCTGCGCCACCTGCACCCCGTCCACGGCGGAGCTGGCGGGCCGCTCGGTGGCGAGCGCCTTCGTCTTCGAGCCCTCGCCGGTGCCCTTCGATTTGATTCCCGTGCACGAGCGCACGCAGTCCTTCACGCGCGCGCGCAACATCACCTGGCGGCCCGTCACCCTCCAGGAGCTGAGCACGGATGACCGGGCCTTCACGCCGCTGGCCGCCCCGCGCGCCACGGAGGTGAAGCCAGGCGAGGTGGTGAAGCTCCCGCTGGAGTTCGCGGCGCGCACCTCCGGGCCCACCCAGGCCCTGCTGACGGTGGGCTACGAGTCGGACAAGCGGCGCCAGACGCAGGTGGTGCTGGACGCGAGCGGCGGCCGGCCCCGGCTGGCGGTGGCCCCGCTGGCGCTGGACTTCGGCGAGCTGCCCGTGGGCGGCAAGGTGGGCAAGACGATCCGCCTGACCAACGGCGGCACCACCGGCAACCTGTACTTCAAGGGCGTGCGCGGCACGGGCGCCGCGGCGCACTTCTCGGTGGACGTGCCCCTGCGCGGCAAGGCGCCCCTGCCCTGGACGGCGGGCACCGCCTGGCCGGCGCTGGGCGCGGACGACATCCCCATCGCCCCGGGCGCGGACGCGTTGGACCTGACGGTGTACTTCGAGCCCGTGGCCGAGGGCCCCTGGACGGCCACGCTGGTGCTCGTCTCGGACGATCTGATCAACCCCGAGCGGGAGATCGTCCTCACCGGGCGCGCGCGGACCACGGGCCCGTGCGTCTTCGAGCTGCAACCGCAGCCGGTGCTGGACTTCGGCAACGTGGAGCCGGGCCGGGGCGCGGTGCTGGGCTTCCACTTCCGCAACCCGGGCCGCGAGGAGTGCGCGGTGAAGGACATCCACATCTCCCATGACGGCGGGGGTGCCTTCTTCATGCCCGGCGGGAAGCTGGCGGGCGGCGTGGTGCCGTACGACTCGGCCTTCAGCGCGATGATCGCCTTCCGGCCCCCGGCGACGGGCCAGTTCCAGGGCGAGCTGAAGCTGACGGTGAACAACCCGGCGACGCCCACGGTGACGCTGCCCCTGCGCGGCGTGTCGCAGGCGACCTGCCTGGTGGCCGCGCCGAACTTCGTGGACTTCGGGCCCATCCGCTACGACTGCCCGGCGAAGCCCCGGCGCACGCTCATCTCCAACCAGTGCGCCGCGCCCGTCGTCATGGACAACGCCTGGATGGGCGCGGGCACCAGCGGCCAGTTCCATCAGGTGACGCCGCTCGCCCTGCCGCGCATGCTGGCGCCCGGCGAGGGCGTGGAGGTGGAGTTCACCTATGCGCGCGACGTGCTGGGCCAGCACTACACGCCCTTCTTCGCGTCCGCCGAGAACGAGACGGCGCCGCTGCTCGTCCCGCTGCTGGCGGAGACGAACCACGAGGGCCTGCAGTTGGATCGCTTCATCCAGGGCACGGACAGCCAGTTGGACGTCCTCTTCGTGGTGTCCAACACCACCACCATGGACACCTTCCAGGCGCGGCTGAAGGCGGCCCTGCCCGGGTGGCTGGAGCGCGCGCGGACGGAGGGCGTGGACCTGCGCCTGGGCGTCACCAGCACGGGCCTGGGTGCCCGGGCGAGCGTGTGCGGCGGCCCGGCGGCGGGCGGTGAGGCCGGACGGCTCGCCCCGGTGGATGGGCGGCGCGCCCGGGCCATCTCCAGCACCGCGGCCACGGCGGCCGGGACGGTGCAGGCCAACATCGACGAGCTGGGGCTGTGCCACAACCTGGTCCAGGGCCTGGAGACGATGCGCCAGGCGCTCTCCTCGCCCCTGGCCACCAGCGCGGATGATCCGCGCACCCCGCTGCCCAACGACGGCAACCTGGGCTTCATCCGCTCCACGGCCCGGCTCGCGGTGGTGGTGGTGTCCGACGAGGACGACCACTCGGGCTTCGACCCGGAGAGCTACGTGCAGTTCCTCCAGGCCGTGAAGGGCACGGGCATGTCGCACCGCACCCAGCTCTACGCGCTGGTGCCCACCGACTCGCGCTGCACCACGGCGGGCGGCCCTGGGCCCCGGTTCTCGAGCGTGGCCCAGCGCACGGGCGGCGCGGTGGCCTCCATCTGCACCGGCGACTACGGCCCCTTCCTGGACAAGCTGCTCCAGCGCGCCGGCGAGCCCCAGGCGGACTTCTCCCTGAGCGCCACGCCCAACGGCACCACCGAGATGTCCGTGCGCGTCCAGGGCCGGCGGCTGCCCGACGACCAGTGGTTCCATGATCCGGCGCGCAACGCCGTCGTCTTCCGGTCCGCCGCGGTGCCCACCCTGGGCCAGATGATCGAGGTCCGCTACCGCAGCGCCTGCGTGATCACCCCCGCGGCCCCCTGAGGGGCGGGGGGAGCCTCCGGGGACCCCGTCAAGGGCGCGGGGTCCCTTCCGCTCGTGGCCTCGGGGGGGATATGGTGGGGTCCCCCGTGGAAACCTTCGGCCGTTACGAGCTGCTCCGAAAACTGGCGACTGGCGGAATGGGCCAGGTCTTCCTGGCCCGGCAGAAGGGGCCCGTGGGCTTCCAGAAGCTGCTCGTCGTCAAGCGGCTGCTGCCCCACCTGTCCGAGGACACGGACTTCATCAAGATGTTCCTGGATGAGGCCCGCATCGCCGGCATCCTCAACCACCCCAACATCGCCCAAATCTACGAGCTGGGGGACGTGGACGGCGTGCTGTACATCGCCATGGAGTACGTCCAGGGCGAGGCCGTCAGCCAGGTGAACGCCCGCGCCAACCACCGCAAGGGCGGGCTGCCCCTGGGGCTCAAGTGCCGCATCATCGCGGACGCCGCCGCGGGACTGGATCACGCGCACCAGGCGCGCTCGCCCTCGGGCCGCAAGCTGGGGTTGATCCACCGGGACGTGTCGCCGCAGAACGTGCTGGTGGGCTTCAACGGCAACGTGAAGCTCATCGACTTCGGCGTGGCCAAGGTGTCCGGGAAGCTGAGCCACACGGTAGTGGGCACCATCAAGGGCAAGCACGCGTACATGTCCCCGGAGCAGGCCCGCGACGAGGAGCTCGACGCGCGCTCGGACGTGTACGGCCTGGGCATCGTCTTCTACGAGCTGCTCACCAGCCAGCGGCTCTTCAAGCGCGAGTCGGACCTGGCCACCCTCAAGGCCGTGGTGGGCGCCAAGGTGATTCCGCCCTCCGAGGCCGTGCCCGGCATTCCGAAGTCGCTGGACGCCGTGGTGATGAAGGCGCTGGCCCGCAAGCGCGAGGAGCGCTTCCAGAGCGCCGGGGAGTTCCAGCTCGCGCTCGAGGACTTCCTGCTCGCCGAGCGGCTCCCGGGCACCCCGGCCCACCTCACCGCCTTCATGAAGGAGCTGTTCTCCGCGGAGCTCGAGGAGGATCGCTTCGCCAGCGAGCCCACCGTCATCCAGTACGATCCCCGGCTGTCGCGGGAGATCAGCTCGCCGTCCTCGACCAAGGTGGCACCCGCGCAGGCGCAGGGGCCCCAGGCGAAGCAGGCCCGTCCCGCGGGCGCCACGCCGTCGAAGGGCCGGGCACAGGCTTCCGCCACCCGGCGTCCCACCGCCCCCCGCGGGGATGGCGAGGAGACGGAGGAGACGTAGGCCCGCTCACGGGCGAGCGGACAGGCGGCCCGCGTGTGGCTCCATGGACATTGTGTGGGTCCGGAGGCAACTTCCGAGGGAAGATGGACCCGGGTGACGTGACACGTCAGACCGGAGTGCTAGACCGGCTCCATGGACACGGAGACGGGCGTCGGGGGATTGAGGGAAGTCATGGGACGTGAACGAGCCACCTACGCGGACCTGGAGGCCCTCCCGGAGCATGTGGTGGGGGAGCTGATCGACGGGGAGCTGTACGCCAGTCCCCGGCCCGCGAGCCCCCACGCGATGGCGTCCTCCGTGCTGGGGGTGAAGTTGGGCGTGGCATTCCATCGAGGAGGCCCCGGCGGGTGGGTCCTGCTGGATGAACCGGAGCTGCACCTGGGGGAGGACGTGCTGGTGCCGGACATTGCCGGCTGGCGCAGGGGGCGGATGCCGCGCATGCCTCGCACCGTGGGCTTCACGCTCGCACCGGATTGGGTGTGTGAAGTGCTCTCTCCCTCCACGGCCAGGCTGGACCGGAAGGCCAAGCTCCCCGTGTACGCGCGCGAGGGCGTCCGGCACGTGTGGTTCCTGGATCCGGACACACGCACGCTGGAGGTCCTCCGGCTGGACGGAGCGCACTACTCACCGATGGCCACCCACACCGGCACGGCCCGGGTGCGCGCCGAGCCCTTCGAGGCCCTGGAGTTGGAGCTCGCCGCCCTCTGGGACGAGGTGTAGCCGCGCGCCAGGAATAGGGATGACAGACCCGCGCTGGAGGAGCACCCTTCCGCCATGGCGAACACCCATCCCGGGACGAGCAGGTCCGACCATCCCATCGCCTACCTGACGGACGTGGAGGGCATCTGGGAGAAGCTGGACAGCTTCTGCCAGGGCAACCCGTACGTGCACCTCGAGGCCGGAGAGCGGCTGGTGGTGCGTCCCGGCGCCACCTTCGTCTACGGGGGAGACGCCGTGGACCGCGGGCCGGATGGGCTCCGCGTCGTGCGCACCCTGCTGGAGGCCCGGCGGCGGCAGCCCTCCCAGGTGGTGCTGCTGGCGGGCAACCGGGACATCAACAAGCTGCGCCTGCCGCGCGAGCTGAACGGCCATCCCCTCCCGAAAACCCCCGCCGACGTGCGCACCGCCCCCAGGCCGGTGCTGCTGCGGTGGATCTTCGACCACACCATGGGCGCGCGTGACGCCTTCGAGTTCCGCCGGGAAGAGCTGGAGCGCACCGGCACGCCCGTGAGCGACGAGGACGTGGTGGACAGCTTCCTCGAGGACGTCCGCCCCGGAGGGCTACTGCGCGACTACCTCTCCGTCTGCCAGCTCGCCCACCGCACCGGCAACACGCTCTTCGTCCACGGTGGAGTGCACGAGCGCAGCCTCGGGCAGGTGCCCACGGGCGAGCACGTGGAGGGCGTGGACGCCTGGGTCGAGGCCCTCAACCGCTGGTACCGCGAGCAGCTCTCGGCCTTCCGCGAGGAGCGCCTCGAGCCGGACGGCACTCCGGCCTGGGAGCCCCTCATCGCCTACCAGGCCCCCATTCCCGGCGAGCGCATCAACCTCGGCAGCGTGGTGTACGGGCGCATGGCCGACAGGCTCAACCACCCCGGGCTCCCCTCCCCCGCCCTCATCGAGACCCTCGCCCGCTCGGGCATCCACCGCGTGGTGGTGGGCCACACGCCGAGCGGCGACTGTCCCTCGGTGCTGCGCGAGGACTCCTTCGAGCTCGTCCTCGCGGACAACTCCTACGGCCGCGTGGAGGGGGCCTCGCGCGTCTTCCTCCGTGACGACAGCATCCGCGTGGAGGGCCAGGTGAAGCTGGATGACGGACGGCTGGAGCGGCTCCGCTTCCAGCTCCCGCTCGGCGACACCTCGAGCCCCATCGGCCGGCAGCTGCTCGACACCGGGCAGTTGGTGAAGGGGCCGCTCGAGAGCGGGGAGTGGCTGCTGTTCCGCGCGCTGCCGCGGTTCCAGGTCGAGCAGCTCCCGGTGGCCCCGAGCGCCCTCGAGGGCCGGGCGCTGGGCCCCGCGCGGGCGGCGGCTCAGGGCGTGTAGAGCCCGGCGCTCAGTCGACGAGCGCCTGATAGACGAGCTGCCGCAACTGGGAGCGCAGCGGATAGGTGCTCGAGGGGAGCAGCTGGGTCATGAAGACGACGGTCATCTCCTCGGCCGGGTCCACCCAGAAGGCGGTGCTCGCCATGCCGCCCCAGTGGTACTCGCCCGCGGTCGAGAGCGTGCGGTAGGCCACCGGATCCATGACCACGGCGAACCCGAGCCCGAAGCCGACGCCGTCGTAGCGCGTCTCGGCGAACAGCGGCCGGCCGAAGGCGGCGAGGTCCGCGCCTCCGGGCAGGTGGTTCCGGGTCATGTAGCGGAGCGTCCTCGGGGAGAGCAGCCGCACGCCGTCGAGCTCGCCGCCGTTCAGGAGCATCCAGGTGAAGCGCGTGTAGTCGCGCGTCGTCGACACCAGGCCGCCGCCCCCCGAGAACCACGTGGGCGGCTTCAGGATGCCCCTGCCGAACGCCTCGGAGCGGATGGTCCGGGTGCGCGAGGGGTCCGCCGTATACAGCGCGGCCAGACGGTGCAGCCGGTCCTCGGGGCACCAGAACGTGGTGTCCTTCATCCCGAGCGGACCGAGGATGCGCTCGTTGAAGAAGGCATCGAGCGTCTGCCCGGACACGACCTCGACGAGCCGGCCGAGCACGTCCGTGGCCACGGAGTAGTTCCACTCGGCACCGGGCTGGAACGCGAGCGGCAGCTCGGCCCAACCGCGCACGCACGCGGCGATGTCCATGCCTTCCGATGAGCCGAGCTCGAAGCCGCGGAGCCGGTACATCTCATCGGTGACGTGCACGCGGTGGAAGCCGTACGTGAGGCCCGCGGTGTGCGTGAGCAGGTGCCACACGCGGATGGGCTCGATGGCGGGCACGGTGACGGGCCGGGCCGCGGAGCCGCCGACGTAGACGCGCGGCTGGGAGAACTCGGGCAACCACCGGCTGACGGGATCGGACAGCTCGAACGCGCCCTCCTCCCACAGCATCATCGCCGCGACGGAGGTGATGGGCTTCGTCATCGAGTAGATGCGCCAGAGGGTGTCCGTCTCGACGGGGCGGCCGGCCTCCTTGTCCGCGAGCCCGTACGAGGACAGATGCGCGACCTTGCGGCGGCGGGAGACCATCACCTGCCAGCCCGCGAGCCGCCCGTCGTCCACATACCGCTGGAGATGCGTGTCGATGCGACGCAGCCGCCGCGCGTCCAGGCCGACCTCACCCGGGTCGACGTCGATGCCAAAGTCCGCCATCCGTTGATTCTCCCCCGGCGGGCCAGGAGCTCAGAGGCTCGCGAGGGCCACGCGGTACAGGGCCCGGTAGCCCATCCGCGGCGCGGGCTCGAAGCGCTCCGCCGAGAACAGCTCCTCCAGGAGGCGCTTGCCGTCCTCGGTCTCGTGCAGGCTCAGCAGCGCGCGCTCCAGCTGGCCCGCCACTTCCGACGCCACGCCCATCCCCACCGGCACTCCGTCGTTGGGCGCTTCCTCGGTGTAGGCGATGAGCTCGAACGCCCCGCCCTTCCCCGGCAGCACCACCTCCACGCCGTCCGCGTACGTCAGCCCCGTGGACTCCGGCGGACAGAAGATGCTCGCCACGTCCGCCTGGCCGCCCTGCACCGCCTCCAGGGCCGCCTTGTACGAGCCCGCGAACTGCTGCGCGGAGAACGTCTTCACCGGCTCGCGGCCCGTGGCCTTCAGGTACGCCACCGGCAGCAGGTAGCCGCCCACCGAGTCCCGGTCCACCCACGCCACCCGCGTGCCCTGCAACGTGTCCAGCGTCAGCCCGGAGCCCGCCCGCGCCACCAGCGCCGAGCGGTACGACGAGCGCCCGCGCCGCACCCCGCGCGCCAGCACCCGTACGCCCATGGCCTCCACGCGGGCGCACACGAAGGGCGGCGCCCACACCGCATCCGCCCGGCCCGCGAGCAGGTCCTTGGCGAGCGCCTCGTAGCTGGCCGCCACGCTCACCTCCACCTTGCGGCCCAGGGCCTTCTCGATGAACGCGGTCAGCCGCTCGGCCCGCTCGCGCGCCAGCGCATTGCCCAGCGAGGGCGGCAGACCGAAGCGGAAGGAGAATCGTGCCGGGTTGGGAGGAGAGGCGGACATGGTCGGGAGCCCGTGTCTACGCCTCGGCGTCCAGCCGCGCCACTTCGTCGTCCGCCAATCCGAATGTCGCCTGCAGCATGTGCAGAATCCGCTGCTCGGCGAGGCTCGGCTCCTGGCCTCCCGCGTGGGCGATCTTCGTCGCCAGCCGGTAGGCCTTCAGCCGCTGCGTGTGCGTCGTCAGCCCGTGCGCCATCACCTGCAACCGGGCCGGCAGGCCCTCGGCCGCCAGCGCCGACACCGCCTCGCTCACGAAGGACTGCGCCCGCTCGGGGCTCACGTTGTGGAAGAGCGGATCCGACGCGAAGCTCTCCACCAGCGCCCGCGCCTCCGCCTCCTTCAGGCGCCCGTCCGCCGCGCTCACCAGCACCATCACCTCGGCGAACAGCCGCTCCAGCGGCTCACCGAGCGCCTCCGACAGGCTGCCTCCGCCCTCGATGACGTCGATGATTTGGGCCACCTCGTCCTCGGAGATGCCCAGCGCGGCCTGGAACGTCTTGAGCAGCCCCAGCTCCGTGCGCGTGGCCCGGTGGTCCGAGAACGCGATGGACGCCGCCAGCCCGAAGGCCAGCATCCGGTTCTTGTGGTCCGGCAGCCGCGCCCGCAGCGAGGCCAGAATCTCCTCCAGGTCGTGCGCCTTGGACAGCCGCTGGGCGCTCGCCTCCACCAGGGCGTTGAGCTCGTCCGGCTTGGTGCCCTCGAACTCGGGGCGCTCGATGACGCGCCGCAACAACGTCTGCAACTCGAGCTGGGAGACCCGGCCATCCGCCATGGCCGCCAGCAGCATCACCTCCACCAGCGCCGCGTTCCGCTCCTTGCGCGCCTTCACCGCTTCCTTAGGCATCCGCCAGCCCTCCCTGGATTCGTGCTGCGGTCGTCGTCTGCGCCTGCGCTTCCCCTGCTGGAGTACCCTCGGATGCGAGCGAGGAGAAGTCGAAAACGCTCTTGTCCAGCAGGTGGCTCGGCCGCACGTTGCTCATGGCGGAGAGCACGCTCTGGCGGACGTTGGGAATCTCCTTGCCCAGCTCCTCCATCAGCTTCTGCATCCGCTTGCGCTGGAGGTTCTCCTGGGTGCCGCAGAGGTCGCACGGGATGATGGGGAACCGCCGGGCCTCGGCGTAGGCGGCGATCTCCTTCTCCGGCGCGTAGCACAGGGGGCGGATGACGGTGTTGCGCCCATCGTCGCTCTTGAGGATGGGCGGCATGGCCTTGAGCGAGCCGGCGAAGAAGAGGTTGAGCAGCAGGGTGTGGATGAGGTCGTCCCGGTGGTGGCCGAGGGCGATCTTGTTGCAGCCCAGCTCCACGGCCGCCGTGTAGAGGATGCCGCGGCGCATGCGGGAGCAGACGGCGCACTGCGTCTTCCCGGGAGGCGTCTTCTCCAGGACGATGGAGTAGGTGTCCTCCTTGAGCATCTTGTAGGCGAAGCCCTCGGACTTGAACCAGCCCTCGAGCTTGTCGGCGGGGAAGCCGGGGTGGCCCTGGTCGAGGTTCACCGCCAGCAGGTCGAACTTCACGGGGGCGCGGCGCTGGAGCTCCCGGAGGAGGTACAGCATGGTGTACGAGTCCTTGCCACCGGACACACCCACCATGATGCGGTCCCCCTCGGAGATGAGGGAGTAGTCCGAAATGGCACGGCCCATGTGGCCGAGCAGGCTCTTCTCGAGGCGAAGGACGTCGGGGTTCATCGGGGTTGTCATCCTAGCGGCGGCGGCGGAAAAAACACGCTACACGTACATACCTGGTCCGCTAGCCTGCTCTCCGCCATGCACAGCTTCCCACAAGGTGCGCAGGACATCATCGATTCAGAGGGGGCCCAGACGGCCGCCCGGAAGCTCGAAGGGGCCCGGGAGCTGGCCGTGGACGTGGAGGCGGATGCGATGCACGCCTTCCGCGCCCGCCTGTGCTTCCTCCAGGTGGCCACGGACGAGGAGGTGCTCCTCTTCGACACGCTCCAGCCCGGGGTGGAGCCCTCGTTGCTGGCGCCGGTGATGGAGGACCCGGACCGGACCAAGTTCTTCCATGCGGCCGGGGGAGACCTGCCCTACCTGGCCGAGGCGGGGGTGAGGGTGCGGGGGCTGTTCGACACGCACCGGGCGGCGACGCTGCTGGGCTGGCCCAAGGTGGGGCTGGCGGACCTGGCGCGCGAGCGGCTGGGCGTGGAGCTGCCGAAGGAGCACCAGCAGTCGGACTTCTCACTGAGGCCGCTGCCGCCGGGGATGCGGGACTACATCGCCAACGACGTGCGCTACCTGGTGGAGCTGGGCCGCCTGGTGAGGGAGGAGACGCGGAAGGCGGACATCCTCGAGGAGGTGCTGCTGGACTGCCAGCGCATGTGCGACGAGGCGGCGGCGAGGCCGGAGGTGGGGGCGGACTTCAAGCCGCGCCTGCCGAAGGCGGGGCTGACGCCGAACCAGCTGGTGCTGGCCAACGCGATTGCGCAGGCGCTGCACCGCAAGCGGCTGGAGTGGGCCGAGGCGGAGAACGTGCCCATGGGGCGGATGCTCTCCAACATGGCCATCTCGGACATCGCGGTGAAGCCGCCGGGCAACCCGAGGGAGCTGGCGAAGGCGGCGGGAGTCCGGGGCGCCTTCGTGAGGGCGCACGGGGAGGAGATCATCGCCCTGGTGCGCGAGTTGCTGGAGAAGTCGCGGCGGGGCGAGCTGAAACCAGAGCAGGAGCAGAAGGGGCCGAAGGACGCGAACCGGCGCAAGCGCGAGGAGGCGCTGAAGGGGTGGCGCGCGGAGAAGGCGTCGGCGCGGAAGGTGACGCCCTCGGTGGTGCTGCCCAACCCGGTGTTCGACGTGCTCGCGTCGCGGCCTCCGGCGAACCTGGACGAGCTGAGGACGGTGCCGTACATCGGGGAGAAGCGGGTGCAGCTGTACGGAGAGGACCTGCTGGCGCTGCTCGCCCAGCATCCCGTGCAGGGCTGAGCCATTCCCTCATCGCCCTGTCTCCCCCACTCGCGCATCCATCCCCTCTCCCTCCGGGAGAGGGACGGGGTGAGGGTATCCGGGCCCGTGCTCCCCACTGTCCACGGGTCATGAGGCCTTGCGCATGTCCAGGCGTCCCGCTCTTCGTGCAGTTCACGGAGCCGCCCGAGACGCGGCTCTTTCATGCGCTCTTCCTGGACAGCCCCGAGAACCTGCCCTGACGAGAGCCAAGGCCAGCGCGGTCTGATCCAACCCCGGGCGCGATCAAAGCGTCCGCCGCATGCGCCCGCGTGCAATAGAACCGGCGCGCAGGCGTTCTCCCGCCACTTCATCGAGGGAGTCCATGCACCTCCGCCTCCGCCACACCCCGTGGGCACTGCTCACGCTCACCCTGGCCTGTGCCACGCCGCAGCAGAGCACCACGCCCACCGCGCCTCCACCCCCGGCCGCCGAGGCCGAGACGCCGCGCCCGCCCACCTTCCGCCTGGGCACCCAGGTGAAGCCCACGAGCTACAAGGTGGAGCTCACGGTGGACGCGGACCAGGAGGGCTTCAGCGGCGTCGTGGAAATCCCCCTCGAGCTCTCCGAGCCCACGCGGCAGGTGTGGCTGCACGGCAAGGGCCTGACGGTGAAGGAGGCCACGCTCACGGCGGGAGGCCAGTCGCAGCCGGCGCGTGCGGTGACGGAAAACGACAACTTCATCGGATTCCTGCTGGAGCGCCCGGTGGGTCCGGGCACGGCGACGCTGCGCGTGGCGTACCAGGGGCTCGCGCTGGCGAAGGAGACGGTGGGCCTCTTCCGCCAGAAGGATGGAGACCACTGGTACGCGCTGACGCAGTTCCAGGCGAACTACGCGCGGCGGGCGATTCCGTGCTTCGACGAGCCGGGCTTCAAGGTGCCGTGGCAGCTCACGCTGAAGGTGCCGGAGAAGCAGCGGGCCTTCTCCAACACGCCGGTGGAGTCCGAGCAGAAGGGCCCGGACGGGTGGAAGACAGTGCGCTTCCGGCCCACGCCGCCGCTGCCTGGCGAGGTGGTGGCCTTCGCGGTGGGCCCCTTCGAGACGGTGGACGCGGCACCCGCCGGACAGAAGCGCACGCCGGTGCGCATCGTGGTGCCCAAGGGCCGCACGGCCGAGGCCGCCTATGCCGCCCAGGCCACGCCGCCGCTGCTGGGCCTGCTCGAGGACTACTTCGGCATGCCCTACCCCTACGAGAAGCTGGACGTGCTGGCCATTCCGCGGCCCGTGCTCTTCGGGGCCATGGAGAACCCGGGCCTCATCACCTTCCAGATGCCGCTGCTGCTCGCCCGGCCCGAGCACGACACGCTCTCGCGCCAGCGCGAGTTCGCGCTGACCCAGGCGCACGAGCTGGCCCACCAGTGGTTCGGCAACCTCGTCACCCTGGCCTGGTGGGATGACACCTGGCTCAACGAGTCCTTCGCGGACTGGCTCTCGCTCAAGGTGACGGGCCAGTGGCAGCCCTCGTGGAGCATGGACGCCGAGCGCGTGCGCAACCGGGCCCACGCGATGAAGGCGGACCGGCTCGTCACCACGCGCCGCATCCAGCAGCCCGTCGAGAGCGAGGGCGACATCCTCACCGCCTTCGACAGCGCCATCACCTACCACAAGGGCAACGCGGTGCTCGCCATGTTCGAGTCCTGGGTGGGCCCGGAGCGCTTCCGCGACGGCGTGCGCGCCCACATGCGCAACCACGCCCACGGCAACGCCACCGCGGCCGACTTCTTCCAGGCCCTCTCCGAGTCCTCGGGCACCGACCTGACGGCCGCCCTCTCCACCTTCCTGACCCAGCCCGGCGTCCCGCTCGTCTCCATGGGCCTGCGGTGCACCGCGGGCGCGCCCCCGAAGCTGACCCTGTCACAGCGCCGCTTCCTCCCCGTGGGCTCGCGGGGCGCGGGCACCGCGGAGCAGACGTGGCAGGTGCCCGTGTGCGTGCGCTACGGCACCGGCAAGCAGGAGGCGCGGGCCTGCACGCTGCTCACCGACAAGACGGGCGAGCTCGTGCTCACGGGCGCCACCGCCTGCCCCGAGTGGCTCGCCCCCAACGCGGACGCGCGCGGCTACTACCAGGCGAAGCTGGAAGGCGATCTGCTCCAGAAGCTGACGCGCGGGGGCGCGAAGCAGCTGTCCCTCACCGAGCGCATGGGGCTGCTCGGCGACGCGCAGGCGTTGATGGCCAGCAACGCGCTGCCGGTGGACGAGGCGCTCGGCGTGGTGACGAGCCTGCTGCCCACGGATGACCGCGACCTGCTCACCGTCGCGCTGAACATGGTGGGCTCGCTGCGGCGCGAGTTCATCCCCGAGGCGCTGAGGCCCAAGTACGCGGCCTTCGTGCGCCGCACGTTCGGGGACAAGGCGCGCGCGCTCGGCCTGCAGCCGCGCCCGGGCGAGGACGAGGCCACGCGCCTGCTGCGGCCCTCGGTGGTGCGCGTCGTGGCGCTCCTGGGCGAGGAGCCCTCCCTCCAGGCCAGCGCCCGCGAGCTGGCGCGCAGGTGGCTGGAGGATCGCCGTGCCGTCTCGCCGGAGATGGTGGAGGTGGTGCTGCCGCTCGCCGCGAGGAAGGGGGATGCCGCGCTCCACCAGCGCCTGCTCGCCGAGGCCCGGAAGACGCAGGACCCGGCCGAGCGCGGCAAGCTGTTCACCGCGCTGGGCTCCTTCCAGGATCCGGCGCTCGCCCGCGCCTCCACCGCCCTGATGCTCTCCGACGACTTCTCCACGCTCGAGGTCAGCATGGGCCTGGTCAACGGCATGATGGGCGAAGAGGGCACGCGCGAGCTGTTCTTCACCTACTTGAAGGACCACTTCGACGCGATCATGGCCCGGATGCCCGAGGAGATGGGTGGCCACATGCCGGCGCTCGGTGCCTCCTTCTGCGACGCCACGCACCGCCAGGACGTGGAGGCCTTCTTCCGGGAGCGCGCGGCCCGCTACGCCGGTGGCACGGAAATCCTCGGGCGGGCCCTGGAGCACGTGGACCTGTGCATCGCCCAGCGCGAGGCCCTCCAGCCCGGACTCGTGCGCTTCCTCTCGCGCCAGTAGCGGAAACCCCGCGTGTTCAGCGTCTCCACCGTTGGACTCACGCGGGGCGTCATCTTCTGTCACGAGTGACGAGCTCGCCCGTCATTCGTGAGGGCCTCGCCCATCAGCCCTGTTCCCTTGCATCCGGGCGGCCAACGCACGCGCCCGGGTGCTTTGCCGGAGTTTCACGAAGAGCGGGGCGGGAACTCCGGTGCGCGCCTGTGCGTCCTACTCGATGGCAGTAGGCGTGCGGAGCAGTGTCATGGAGCCGATTGAACATGTGGCTCGCGGGGCGAAGGTTCAGGTTGCGGCTGGGGGGAACGTGCGTAGCTTTGAAGCCGCTGTGGAGGTGGCGCGGGCATGTCTGGAGTCCGACTGGGTGGCGCGACGGCCGACATCCATCACTGCATCGCCGCGAGCCTGAGCTGTCAGGCCTCGTGCGAGGCGGCGATGGAGCAACTGGCCGCCAAGGGAATGCGCGCTGACAGCGAGCCGATGCGCCTGCTGCGCCAATGCGCGGAGTTGTGCGAGCTGAACGCCCGTGCCCTGCAAAAGGACAGCCGTCTGGCGCGGCGCACGGCGACGCTGTGCTTCGAGCTGAGCAACCAGGTGGCCCGTGCCGCGTGGCTGGACGGAGACCTGTCCGCCAACGTGCTGGCACGCGATGCACTGCAGCTGGCCCGGGCGTGCCGGCCGCTGCTCTTCACCTGACGGAGCAAGTCCCCTCTCCCCCTGGGAGAGGGCGAGGGTGAGGGTCTTCTTCCCGAGGAGGACCCCACCGTGCAGACACCGTTCTTCCTGGGCCCCATCGTGCTGCGGGACGGGGACCGGATGATCGGCACCACCGGTCTGCACGACCTGGACTTCCGGAGCAGGCGAGCGACCTTCGGCATGGTGATCGGCGAGCCGTCCGAGTGGCGCAAGGGCTACGGCGCGGAGGCCACGCGGATGACGCTGGACTACGGCTTCGGCACGCTGAACCTGAACCGGGTGCAGTTGGAGGTGCTGGAGCCCAACGTGGCGGGCATCCGCGCCTACGAGAAGGCGGGCTTCCGCCGCGAGGGCGTGATGCGGCAGCACCACTACGTGGACGGCGCGTACGTGGACACGTGGGTGATGGGCATTCTGCGCTCGGAGTGGAAGCCCGGCCCGGCATAAGGTGCGGCGCACGAGGAGCGCATGGCGGAGGGAGACACGGAGGATCTGCGGGACACGGTGCGGCGGCTGGAGGAGACGGTCGCCCGGCTGGAGGCGCGCATCGAGCAACTGGAGACGGAGGCCCCCGCCGTGGAGCCCGTCGAGCGCGTGCCCGAGACGGAGCGGACGCAGGACCTGGAGGCGCACCTCGGCACGTACTGGCTGAGCCGGGTGGGCATCGTGGCGCTCATCATCGGCTTCGCCTTCCTCATCATCTATCACTTCGGCGAGCTGGGGGTGCTGGCGCGGGTGGGCGCGGGCTACCTGCTGAGCGCGGGGCTGGCGGCGCTGGGCCTGTGGCTGTCCAAGCGGCACGAGCTCTTCGGGCGCATCGTCTTCGGTGGAGGCCTGGCGCTCGCCTACTTCGTCACGTACGCGCTGCACTTCGTGCCGGCGGTGCGGGTCATCGAGAGCGAGCCCCTGGCGCTGGTGCTGCTGGCGCTCAACGTGGTGGGCATCGTCGTCATCGCCCAGCGGATGCAGTCGGAGACGGTGGCGGGCATCGCGCTCTTCCTCGGGTTGCGCACGGGGATGCTCAGCGACATCACCTCCTTCACGCTCATGTCCACCACGATGCTGGCGGGCGGAGCGCTCTTCTTCCTGGTGAAGAACCGCTGGGTCTTCGTGCCACTGTCGAGCCTGGTGGCCGTGTACTCGACGCACGTCGTCTGGGCGATGCGCGAGGAGGCCCTCGCCCCGGGCCAGCCCGACAGCGAGCGGCTGGCGTTGAGCCTGTCCTTCCTGGCGCTCTACTACGTCATCTTCTCGGTGGCGCTGCTGGTGCACCCGCGCGAGATATCGAGGCGCGCGGCGCTGTCCTTCGCGCTGCTCAACTGGGTGGGGATGCTCGTCCTGGGCGCGGTGGAGGTGGGGCGCTGGGGCGAGCCGCACCTCTTCACCTTCTTCGTGGCGCTCGCGCTGGCGCAGGGCGTGGGGGCCGCGGTGGCGGGGTGGAGGAACTCGCACCCGGCGGTGCTCCAGGCCTTCCTCGCCACGAGCGGCCTCACGCTCGCGCTGGGCCTGCCCTGGGAGTACGAGGACTCGGCGCTGGTGCGGGCGTGGACGGCGGTGGGAGGGGTGGCGGGAGTCGCCGGGCGGGCCCTGGGCGCGGGTGCCCTGCAGGTGGTGGGCGTGGGCATCCTCTACGTGGCGCTCGTGGCCACGTGGCAGGTGCCGTCGTCCACGGGACGCGCGCTCCTGGACGCCGCCCTGCTGGTGGGCTTCGTGCTCGTCGAGCGGGCCGCGGTGGCGCGGACGGAGCGGCTGCCTCCGCCGCTCGAGGGGAGCCGCCGCGGCGCGCTCCAGTTCTCCTGCGCGGCCGGAGCGGGGCTCGCGCTGGTGTGGCTCGTGGGCGAGCGGATGCCCGAGGATCTCACCACGCTGGGCTGGGGCATGGCGGCCTTCGGGCTGTTCGCCCTGGGCTTCGCCGTGCGCGAGCGCTGGTACCGGTTCGTGGGCCTCGCGGTGCTGGCCTTCACCCTGGGGCGCCTGGTCTTCGTGGACCTGTCCGGGCTGCCACCGGACCAGCGCATCCTCACCTTCATCCTGCTCGGGCTGATGCTGCTGGCCGTGTCGTACGTGTACACGCGGCTGCGCGGGAACCGGAGCTGAGCGGGCCTGCTCCATCACCGCGATGCTCAGGGTGATCCGACAGCTCGCGAGCATCCATACCTCCAAGGAGAAGGGTCTCCCAGGGGAATGGAGGCCGGATGATGAGCCCGCGACGCCAGATCGACCAGGGAAGGCCACTCGGCTACCGTGTCAGGCAGGAGGCACCGTGAGCTCGCTCGTCGATCCCCTCATGCGCATGGCGTACCGGGGCGCCTACACACTGGCGCTCGGGTACTGGTTCGTGCGCCGCCCGGAGACGACGGGGACCCTCGTCGGCGTGTGGCACGGCCGCGAGGTGCTGCTGCTGCAGAACTCCTACAAGCGCGTCTTCAGCATGCCCGGCGGAGGCCAGCACCGGGGCGAGTCCCCGCGGGAGACGGGCGCACGCGAGCTGCGCGAGGAGGTGGGGCTGAGCGTCGCCCCGAGCGAGCTGCGCGAGGTCTTCGAGGCCCGGGGCACCGACGAGTACAAGCGCGACCGGTGCTTCTTCGTCGAGCTCACGGTCGAAGCGCCACCCAGCCTCGCCCTCGACAACCGCGAGGTGGTATGGGCCGCGTTCATCGACGTGGACACGGCGCTCCAGCTGCCCCTCGCGGAGATGGTGCGCGCCTACCTCGAGGACGCGGCCGCGCGGCGTGCCTGACCTGCCGGTCGCGCCCAACAGCTCGCCAGCACCTGAGCCGCGCCTGTTACCAGAGCTGGTGGGTCCTCCTACTCACCGGCGCCATCTGACGAGTCCTCTGTCTCGCACTCCCCCCAGGCCGCCAGGGCCGATGCCACATGGAGGAGGGAGTGGCGCTTCAACATCGGGTGATGCACCGCGAAGTAGTGCTCCCCGGCGATTGTCACGAATGAATAGGGATGTGCTGGGTGGCTCATCAACCATGCCTCCGCTTCCACGCGCGTGGCGAACGAAGGTGTCCCCAGGGGAATTCCCCTGGCGGTGAGCGATTCCAGCACCGGCTCCAGGGGATGATCGCGATACATTCCGCGCGTATTGTCCTCACGCATATACCAGAATTGGTAATACTCATCGCCGATGAGGATGCGGACCGGGCTCGGTGGCTCCGTGACGCTCTCCATCCAGGCATGGGCCTCCTCATGAGTGGCGAAGTGCGCGATGGCCACCGGGGCGTAGTCCAGCCGATTGACGACGAAGCCATCCGCTTCTTCGAGTTGCCCCGTCTCGGCGATGAAGTTGATGAGGGCGATGAGAACGCGCACCTGCTGCTTGTGTTCAGGCTCAGGCGTCTCGTCCAGGGTTTCGAGCAGCAATTGCATCGCCGGTTGCGCGAGCGTCCCTTCATGTTTGCCCAGACGTGTACTGACGAAGGGCCGTTCCGCTGGAAGCTCTCTCCTGAGGGAGTCTTCGAACCGGTAGACCTGGCCTGTCACGCGGACGAAGTCGTCGAGCATCCTCACATAGCTCCAGAGCTTCACTTCCTCGTGCCACCCCTTCGTCTCCGCTGCTCGCCACCGGGTCCCCATGAAAAGCACTACGTCCGCAAGCTGCTCATGGATTGTCACCTGCATGCCCCCCCGAGCTGGATTTCGGGGAGCATCCCCGGAGAGATTTCCGCCATGACCAGGAGTGGCGCCAGAACGAGGACCGCGCCTCCCGAGCCGGCGACCACGACAGCAAAGGACACACCGGCGATGACCACGACGGAGCCCACGACAAGCTCCGCACGATGCTTCTTGAGCCAGTCAATGGCAGGTTCTATCGCATCGAACCCGGCGGCGTACTCCTCTGTCCACTCACCGCGGCCCTTCGTGCATTCAACAAAAGCATCCATGCAGTTTTCCGGACACCACCATCCCCTGGCGATGCGCCACGGCTGTACCCGGGTGTCCTGGTATTTGCGGCGACCAATCGCAAAGGGCCTGCCACTCCTGAGACAGTCCATTTCGCACTGCGCACGCCGTCCCTCGCAATACGCCCTCAAGTCCGACGAGGAGACACGCACGATGTCTCGACGGACGTTCCTCATGCGCATGGTGTGCTGGAACTTCGCCAGATCAAACTCCTGCAATGGAACCCAGGCGTGCAGCACCTGCCCATCTGCCTGTTGCTCGAGAACAATCACGTACCTGGTCAGATCCTTGGGGGCCGTGGGTCCGACCGCTGCGGAGTGTGCCGCACCGCAGGAAACAAGCATGAGGGCAAGGCTCATCGCCATCGCTCTGTGTATGACCAAGGCTGTTCTCATGGGGGCAGCGTATCACCGCCCTGCGCACGGCTCCGGCATTGGCGTGAGGCGCGAGCAGGCTCCACGGCGCCACTTGGCCTCGGTTGGCCCTCGCGCCGGGTCCAAGCCGCACATGCGGTGGGCACTCCCAGGTGCTCCAGACTCGCTCGCACTCCTGCTACCCCCCCTCATGAAACCGATACTTATAGGGCCTGGAAGAGACCTATAGGTTGAAATAGACCCTATAGGTACTATCCATGAATTGAAGAAGGAGAATCGAATGAAGGAGGACGATCGAGTGCCAGCTATCTTCAACCCCCAAGACTCCATCTTTGTGGACGCCTCAGACGGCCATGGACCCGGCTTCTACTACCGTGTGGGGTTCGGCCCTGAGGAGTGGGATCATGGAAGCGTACCGGTCTTCAAGGACCAGATCTTCGACCCGCGTATCAGCAGAATCAATGGCCGCCAGCCAGCGAGCAAGCCAGTCAAGAGCGGGCGTCAGACGGCAACCTGCAACGAACTCTGGGAGGTCATTCGCGCCTACATCGATCTTGCGCGTCGGAACGATGTAGCAGTGCCAGAGGATCTGCAAGCGGCACTACCGCCAAGACCTTTCCGCCCGTAGACACATTTGCGGAAAACATAGAGGGGAGCCGGGTGGGCGCGGATGCCCTCCTGCGCCCCTCTTCACCTCACCGAGTCAGGCGGGATGCGTGTTTCTCAATTGGGCCTCGACTTTAGCCATTTTTGACCAGCTCCCTCTGACACCCCTCTGGGAAAGCGCTTCGTTCTTCCCTCTGGGGCGCCCAAAATGGCGAGAGTCGAGTCAGAGGGTGACGCCGTAGAGGGCGCCGTACTTGGACTCGAGGTAGGCGAGGAAGTCCACGTCGGTGAGGCCCTGGCCCGTCACCTTGCGCACCAGGTCCTCGGCGTGGAGGCGGTAGCCCTCGGCGTGGATGTTCGTACGCAGCCACTCGCGCAGGGGTTTGAGCTCACCACGGGCGAGGCCCTCCTCCAGCCCGGTCATGGCGCGCTGCGCGGCGCGGTAGAGGGACGCGGCGTAGAGGTTGCCCAGCGCGTACGTGGGGAAGTAGCCGAACTCGCCCCAGGACCAGTGGATGTCCTGCAACACGCCCTGCATGTCGTCCGGGGGCGTGACGCCCAGGAAGCGCCGCATGCGCTCGTTCCACGCCGAGGGCAGCTCGTCCAGCGGCAGCTCGTCGCGGATGAGCATCAGCTCCAGCTCGTAGCGCAGGACGATGTGCAGGTTGTACGTCACCTCGTCCGCCTCCACGCGGATGAGCGAGCGCGAGACACGGTTGAGCCCCGCGTGGAAGGTGTCCAGGTCCACGTCCGCGAGCGCCCGCGGGAAGGCCTCGCGCAGCACCGGGAAGTAGTGCGTCCAGAAGGGCCGGCCGCGCCCCACCTGGTTCTCCCACAGGCGCGACTGCGACTCGTGCAGGCCCATGGAGGGCCCGTTCGCCAGCGGCGTGCGGTGGTGGGCCGGGGAGAAGCCCTGCTCGTACAGGCCGTGTCCTCCCTCGTGCAGCGTGCTGAAGAGGGCCGAGAGCGTGCCCTCCTCCAGGCCCGTGGTGAGGCGCACGTCCAGGGGGTGCTGCGCGTTGGAGAAGGGGTGGATGCTCTTGTCCAACCGCCCCGCCTCCAGGTCGAAGCCCATGTCCCCCAGCAGCCGCAGCGAGAGGCGCCATTGCGTCTCGGGGTCGAAGCTCCGGCCCACGAAGAGGTCCTCCACCTTCCGCGGCGCCGCCTGGAGGGCCGCCACCAGGGGGATGAGCTTGTCGCGCAGCGCGCTGAGCACCGGGGTGAGGCGCGCCACGCGCATGCCGGGCTCGAAGCCCTCGAGCAGCGCGTCATAGCGCTCGCCGCCGTGCCCGTAGGCATCCGCCTGCTCGCGGCGCAGGGCCAGCAGCCGCCCCAGCGCGGGCTTGAAGACGGAGAAGCGGTTCTCCTTGCGGGCCTCGCGCCACGCCATGAGGCCCCGGCTCTGCGCCTCGGCGAGCGCCTGCACCAGCGCCTTGGGCACCTTCACCGCCCGGTCCCGCTCCTCGCGGAGCACGCGCGCCATGGCCCGCTGGTCGTCCGTGAGGCTCGGGTTGCCCACCGCCCAGGCGAGCAGCTCGCCCAGCCGGGGGTCCACCAGGCGCTCGTGGTGGAGGCCCTGCACCGTGGAGAGCTGGTGGGCCCTCGACTCCGCCGCCTTGGGAGGCAGGTAGGTCTCCTGGTCCCAGGTGGCCAGGGCGATCAGCCCACCGAGATCCCGAAGCTCGTGCATCCGGGCGAGCAGCGCGTCGAAGGTCTTGTCCATGGCGGATTCTTTAGTCCGAATCGCCCCGGACTTCCGCAACGCGCGGCATTCGGTTAATTGCCCCACCATGGCCAGCCAGCTTCAGTACTTCATGTCCCCCGACGACGAGGTCGCCTTCTTCCGCTTCCTCGAGCGCTTCGAGCTGGAGGTGTACCCCCGCCGCGTCCCCCCGGACTGGGAGGCCTTCCGCGCCAGCCAGGAAAACGTCCCCCGCCTGCCCGAGGAGGACCTGTACCTCGTGGCCGTCAGCGTGGGGCCCGCCATCGTGGACAAGGTGAAGCGCGGCCCGGACAAGGGCTTCTGGCGCATCGACGAGGTGCGCTCGCCCGTCATCTTCATGGAGCGCTGCCGGATGAACGAGGAGGGCGAGCTGCTCAGCGGCCAGATGTGGGCCGAGATGGAGGTGACGCCCCAGACGGGCCGCAAGGACGCCGCCTCGGACCAGTTCCGGCGCATCTACCGGGAGATTGAAGAGTACCTGAAGAAGACGTTCCGCAAGGGAGACCCCAAGGCCTTCCTCGTGGGCCCCAAGGCCGCGCGCCTCTACAAGGAGACGCGCCTGGTGCTGCGCGACTCGGCCCACCGCGGCGGCACCGTGGTGCCCTACAAGTGAATTAGACTCCGGCTCTCCCCGGCACCTGTGTGCCGGTGGTGTGACCCGGAGACGCGACCGTGCGACGATTCCCTTCCCTGCTGCTTCCCCTCTCGCTCGGCCTCGTCCTCGTGGCCGCCTCCTGCGACCCGGACGGGCCCGGCGGGGACTCTGGCAACGACGCAGGGGAGGAGACCCCCACGGACGCGGGGGATGACGCGGGGAGTGACACCGACGCGGGCACGGACGCGGGCTCCGACCCGGGCACCCCGGACGCGGGAACCGACGCGGGCACCGAGGAGCCGGGGGACCCTTGCGTCCTCGCCGATCCCCAGCCCTCCACCTGCGCCTACGGCTCGTACTGCAGCTCCCGCAGCAGCACCTGCCAGCACGTGCCCACGCCCACCTGCGAGAACTTCAACACGTTCCCCGTCTCGTGGGATCCGGCCACGGCGACCGGCCCGGTGACCTACGCCGCCGAGCTGCTCTCCTTCGCGACCGATGACACGCGCTGCGTTACCGCTCGGCCCATGTTGATCCGGACCCGCGTCCGGGCCTATTCGCCCTCGGGCGGGCTCCCCACGGACGCGGCCGGGCTCTCGAATGTCTTCAGCTATTACCGCGCGGACGGCTCGACCATCTCCGACGCCGGCCAGTACAGCAACATCGTGACCAGCGCCGACGGGAAGAACATCGAGTTCGTGGTGAGCACCTGCGTCCGGTCCGATCAGCCCTCCGTCAACCTCGGCTTCCACTTCGAGGGCGGCAACGGGCTCTGCCAGACCGCCTCACGGTAGACGGCCTTCACGGATTCAACCCGGGGCCCCTGGCCCCCTCACCCCGTCCCTCTCCCGGTGGGAGAGGGGTGATGGGCGGAGAGCATGGGCGCCGGGGGAGGCTCAGCTCCCCGTGGCGGCCAGCTGGCGCAGGATGGGCGCCGCGGAGAGGAACTTCAGCTCCGGGTGCTTCTCCTCGGCGTGCTGCAGCGCCCAGTCGTCCCGGAAGAGCACCAGCGGCAGCCCGTCCCGGTCCTGCACCGTCTGCCGGTTGCCTTCCCAGTCGAACGTCTTCGGATCGAAGTTCGGCCCCACCACCCACCGCGCGTGGCTGAAGGGCAGCCGGTCCAGCAGGATGCGCGCGCCGTACTCGTGCTCCACCCGGTACTGGAGCACCTCGAACTGCAGCGCTCCCACCACGCCCACGATGGGATCCTTCATGCCCATCCCGAGCTGCTGGAAGATCTGCACCGTGCCCTCCTCGGAGAGCTGCTCCAGGCCCTTCTCCATCTGCTTGCGGCGCAACGGGTCCTTCGAGCGCACCACGGCGAAGTACTCCGGGCTGAAGCGCGGCACGCTGTCGAACAACAGGTCCTCGCCCTCGCAGAGCGTGTCGCCGATGCGGAACAGGCCCGGGTCGAACAGGCCGATGACGTCCCCCGGCCACGCGTCCTCGATGGCCGTGCGCTCGGCCGCGAGGAACTGGCTCGGCTTGGCCAGGCGCACTTCCTTGCCCAGCCGCGAGTGGAACGCGCTCATCCCCTTGGTGTACCGGCCCGACACCACGCGCATGAAGGCGATGCGGTCGCGGTGCGCCGGGTCCATGTTCGCTTGAATCTTGAACACGAAGCCCGCGAACTTCGGGTGCGTGGGCTCGCGCGGCCCGTTCTTCGTCTGACGCGACGTGGGCGCCGGCGCCAGCTCCAGGAAGTGGTCCAGGAAGGGCCGCACGCCGAAGTTCGTCATGGCGCTGCCGAAGAACATGGGCGTCAGCTGGCCCTTCTCCACCTTCTCGCGGGTGAACTCGTCGCCGCCGATGTCCAGCAGCTCGATCTCCTCCTTGAGCGTGGACAGCTCGCGCTCGTTCAGCACGGTGAGGATGTCCGGCGAGTCGATGGGGATGGAGCGCTCCTGAACCTCGGACTCACCATGGCGGCCCTCGGCGGAGAAGACGTGCACCACCTTGGACTGCCGGTCGTACACGCCCCGGAACTCGGGCCCCATGCCAATGGGCCAGTTCATCGGGTAGGCGCGGATGCCGAGCACCTGCTCCAGCTCGTCCATGAGCTCCAGCGGGGCGCGGCCCCAGCGGTCGAGCTTGTTGACGAAGGTGAAGATGGGGATGCCGCGCATGCGGCAGACCTTGAAGAGCTTCTTGGTCTGCGGCTCGACGCCCTTGGCGGCGTCGATGAGCATGACGGCCGAGTCAGCCGCCGCGAGCGTGCGGTAGGTGTCCTCGGAGAAGTCCTGGTGGCCCGGGGTGTCGAGCAGGTTCACCGCGTGGCCGCGGTAGGGGAACTGGAGCACCGAGGAGGTGACGGAGATTCCACGCTCCTTCTCCAGCTCCATCCAGTCGCTGGTGGCGTGGCGGCTCGCACGGCGGGCCTTCACGCTGCCGGCCAGGTGGATGGCGCCGCCGTAGAGCAGCAGCTTCTCGGTAAGCGTCGTCTTACCGGCGTCGGGGTGGGAGATGATCGCGAAGGTTCGCCGGCGGGCGACTTCCTGGTCGAGCTCGGATGCCATATCGGGAAGGGAACTATCACGGGGCGTGCGTTTTTTCGCGGGCTTCCACATGGGGGAGCCGTCCCGCCGGAAGGCAGCCGGGCCAGCGGGCCCCCGCCTGGACCCCGGGTATGTGTCCACTTCCGCTCGGAGAGCGCTAGGGTGGGGGGTTCCTCCACCCCTTTCCCCAGGAGCCCCATGCAGCGCACCACCTACTCGACTGGAACCGCCTGGGAACCGCGTGTGGGCTATTGCCGGGCCGTCCGCGTGGGTCCGTTCATCACCGTCTCCGGCACCACCGCCACGGATGCGTCCGGCCAGGTGGTGGGCGAGGGAGACATCTACGCCCAGACCGTCCAGGCGCTGAGCAACATCCAGACGGCGCTCGAGGCCCTGGGTGGCCGGCTGGAGCACGTGGTCCGCACGCGCATGTACGTGACGGACATCTCCCTGTGGGGGGACGTGGGCCGGGCCCATGGCGAGTTCTTCGGCACCATCCGCCCCGCCACCAGCATGGTGGAGGTGAACCGCCTCATCGACCCGGTGATGCTCGTGGAGATCGAAGCCGACGCCCTCGTTCCCGGCTGAGCGGGGAAGTCAGCCCAGCAGCGTCAGCCTGGGCCGCCGCGCAGCCGTGCCAGTTCGGCGAGGGCCTCGGCCAATTGGCGCTCGGATTCCTCCCGGCGCCGTTTCTCCTTGGCGCTCACTACCCAACTCAGGCGCTCGTGCGGTTCTACCCCCACCCTGGCCACGAAGTGCATATCCCCTTCGGGTGGCGCCTCCTCGGAGACCGGAAACCCGGGCGGCAGTCCCTCGACGGTACGCGGTTGGGCAACGGGGCGATGGCACGTGGCGAGCGCCGAACGGGCGCCCACGTCGGCGCGGGGGCGCGCCCGGAGCGGTGGTCCGGGGCGTGGCGCGGGTCGCGGGCGACGGCGCGCACGCGGGGCCAGCGTGGGCGACGGGCGCGGGACCGTTGATGAGCGACTGGAGGTCCGGCGACGGTGGTCACGCTATTCCTCCGATCCGTCTCAGGGCGGCAGTTTCGCAAGTCCCGCCTGCGTTGGGCTCCGTTCCCTGTTTGACTTCGTTGCGGCCGAGGACCGGAATGAGCTCGAAGGAAGCTGCGGTCATGCGAGCCCTCCGATGCGGCCCTGAAGCTCCAACCCCAACGAGTTCTGACGCTCGACGAGCCAGGCGAGGAGTCCACGAAAGGCCGCGAACGGAGCACTCGATGCACGCAGCGAACGTTGATCCTGGTCCCAGACCACGTTGAGAAGCGTCGCCAGGTCGTCTTCAACGTCGTCATCCCGGTAGACGGACCTCTCTTCCCCAGGCTGAAGCTGCGCAACGAACCACGGGAGCACGCGTAGGCGAATCGGCGCGGCCGCAGATTTCGAGAGCCAGCGAGCGAACTTCCCGAGTCGTCTGCCCCCCTGGGGGGCGTTCTCCATCCACAGAGAGATGACGTCCCAGATGCGAAGCACGTGGTCCGCATGCCGATCGGACCACAGATTGCTCACCCAGTAGTCGATGCCGATCAGCGCATCCCATACCTCCTCATGCCAAGGCCACCGACGCTTGCCATCGACGTCAGAGAAAGCGCGCCTTGCGATTTCACGAAGAAGCGGCGCATAGGTCGCTGGCGTCTCTCCGGTGGCGAGAGCCCGACGGTGTAGGGCTGTCAGGAACTTCTCCGGCCAATCATGGGCCTCACTGTGGAGATCGATGAGCGCCGTCCAGAACTGCTCGGGGTTCTCGTTTGGTCGCAGTTGCAGCACCGCCGCAGCCACATTCTCGAGGACCCATATTTCGTCCTCGTGGGGATACTGTTGATCGCGTCGCTGCAGGTCGGCGCGCGGCCTCGCCGCGACGACCTCGAGCGCGACCCGCCAGAACTGGACAACGCTTGCCCGCTCCTCCGGGCTCTGCGCTTCATCGGGCGGGGGCATCCACTCGTGACTGCACCGCACGAGATGGAAGTCCATCAGCATGTAATCGGGCCACCGGCGACGAAGAGCATCGATTTCGACGAAGCGGTTCGCGTCGCCGAACCTGCTCCAGTCGACTGGCAGAGGAGCCAGCGAGCCGTCAACGAAGGACGACACCGACTGCTCACCCCAGCTCGCCACTTCACCTTGCAGTCGCTCGTGCAGTTGTTCATCAAGCGGCGGGACCAGGTGCTGCACGCTACGCAACACATCGACCCGGTCCCGCACATGCGCCCAGTCAAGCGCAAGCCGACGCAGTCGTCCGAAGTCGGCACCAAGCGTCGCCCGGGACTCCGCACATCGTGCGAACAGCAGACGAACCGTCGCGTACTTCTCCGCGAAGACCATCTCCGCCACGAGGCGACGCCACCGAACATCCTGCGGCTGACGTGCCCACAACATGGCGGCGGACTCAGCGACAAAGCAGTCCCAAGTCCACGTCGAGACAGCGTGCTTGGATCTGAACCCATCCCGCTCCGGGAGGTCGCCGCTCATGAGGGACTCAAGAGCCCCTTCGAGTTCCTGACGTCGAGTTGCATCTTGGGAGACCCATTCATCGTGCCAGAGCAGCACCGCGATGCCGCCCGTGATGGCGTTGACGTACTCGTCACCCAAACGCTCCTCGTCACCGGGAAGCGCCGGGCCTGCCTTGGCAAGCTCCCGAACGCGCACCCATGTCTGCCAGAGTTCATCTAGCTGAGCATCGGTCTGGACACGCCGCTCATCGAGGATCGTCCTGCAGCGTATCGGGAAGCCCGTGACGAGCATCCGATCGTTCATCGCTTGATGCTCGGTTGCTCTCTCGGCCTGTACTCGTTCGAGCGCGACGTTGACGATGATCAGCCCGTGCGCCGGATCCTCGCGCATCTGGTAGTTCGCGGGATCGAGCCACAGGTTGAGTTGGTCAGCCATCTCGATGAGCCGCTCGCCATCAGCCCTGCGCTTCTTCCACCAGTCTCGGGCCGAGGCGAAGAAGGCCTGCATCTCCTCGCTCTTGAGCAAGCGCTCCGTCGCTACATGGCGCAAGTCACGTTTTCGGTGCTCTAGACCGTGGAACTGCTGTGCGAGCTTGATGAACTCCTGCCCCAGCATGAACGCACCGATCATCAGGTGCGAGCGCCCTTGCACGAGCTTGTTGATCTCCCAAGAGTAGAGCTCAGGGCCTGACAGCAAGGCTCGCAGGGGGCCGTCGAAAAGGCTCGTCTGGCGCTTTCCGATGTCGCAGAGAACTCCGAGAGCCGCTACAGACCGGCTACGAGCAAGAACAGCGGAGATCTCTTCAGCGATGTCGTCGCCCGCGTCAAGGCGAAGGTAGAAATACTGCTCGAGCGCCATGAGGGAAGCCTCAACTGCGTCCGGTGGATTCCCCAGGCCTGAACTCCAACCGTAGACGGTTGCATCGCCCTCGAAGGTCAGGGCGTTCGAGCCCTCACTGAGCAGGGTCAGACTGCGCGCAGGCGCTGCGGCCATTGCCTGGTCGATTTCTGCTTCGGTGTGACCGTCTGCGACTGCCTGGGCACGCCACTCTCTCCGCTCTTGCTCGGCGCGCTCGCCAGCACGTGCTGTGGCGAAGTCGACGAGCCGCATGATCAACTCCAGCCCCTCCGCGAAGTTGCCTCGAAGACATACGAGAAATGGTCCCTGCGTGTAGAGCGCTGGCTGCCATTTGTGTCGGCTCACGAGATCAAGTTCGAACTCGTGCAGCCGACTGCTGCCCCAGTCCTCCTCGTGAGGTGGTTCGATTAGCGCTGCGAGGACAACCTCCCGCGCGACCGTCGGGCGTACCCGGAAGAGATGTTGAATAACTGGAGTGTCCAGAACAACGTCTTGGAAGGTTTCGTCGACGCGCGCGAGCGGACCGTCTGGCCAGGGGCCGCGCATGATCCCGGTGCTGAACATGCTGCGTGGTCGCGGTTGAGGCGGTGTCGACTCGTCTGCAGCCACTGCGGGCCGGGGAATGCGCTCCGCTGCAGTCCTTGCGAGATGGGCGACCTCGTCAGGCCGCTCGGGCGCTGCCATCAGGGCGCACTTGTAGAATCTCCCGCGCTCCTCGCGCTCTCCGTAGTCATCGCGAGAATCAATTGCGCTCTGGCCGAGCAAGATGGCTAGCTCGGCCGCTTCGCGTCGTCGGATGGAACCGGGCGGAACGAACTCCAGCCACATCTCGACGACCTTGGCGACCTCGGACGGGGCAACGCGAAGAGCCTCGACGCGATGGGCGTGCAGGACCGCGAGGACATCGAGCCAGTATGGCCAGTGCGGCCGGCGAAAGGCCGCACGCGCCGCGTTGGCGTCCATGCCGACAGCGCGAGCAATCGCCTGCATCTGCTCGTTGGGAACTGTAGCGAAGGCCAAGAAGCGCGTCAGGAGCCGCTGGAGAAGAACGCCATCCGCAGCGACGAGATCCGGGAAGAGGCTCTCGAGCAACGGCCCCGCGTTCATGGCGAAGGCAGGAGCCTCGAGGAGGAGGTCTCGAATGATGGTCAGGTTGCCCCTGTCGAAGGAGGACATCAGCCCCTTCCACTCGGCGACGCCGTTCTCACGCTCGAGCAGGTGAACTCCGAGGAGCCGGATCGCTCGATGCCACAGGGGCGACTCGTGGCGCCCTTGAAGAAAGCTCGCGAGGTCGGCCCGATGGTTGAGACGAAGTCCTGGAAGCGCGGATCCTGGTCCACGAGGTCGCTTGCCAGCGTGACCGTGCCTGCCGACGAGCACGAGCCCCACTTCCGCAGGCTGAACTTCGACGTGTTGTAGAACGCTTGCCCGGAGGCCGAGCAGAGCGCCGCGTACTGCTCGGTGATGCCGGTCTGGTCAAGCATCGCCTTCGTCTCGAGGACCTTCTTCAGAAGGGAGAGAGCTCGCACGGCGAGCGGCGGGTTGCCGGGGCTACGCATCCCCATCCTCCTGACGGCGTGGTGAGGTGGTCTGGGCCTGAATCCACGCGTCGATGTCGACCCGCCGGAATCTCCACTGGCCGCGGACCTTGAAGGCCGGAATCTCCCCCTTCTGCGCCATCGTGTAGACGGTCTTGTCCGCGACCTTCAGCAGCCTCGCGACCTCTTGGACCGTGAGTATCTCATCGCTCATCCGGAGGGGCTCCGCGCGGAGGAAGGCGAAGGCTTCCAGCCGTTTCCAGAGTGCGGCAGCGGATGGGGCGGCAGCAAGCCGACCGAGGCGGCTCGCGCCCGGAAGGACCTGCTCGCCTGCGCAGCAGCCACCTTGTCCTCGCGATCAAGGTTGTATAAGCTTTGCGGGTGGGCGTGCCCGAAAGCGACGACGACGAAATGCTGACGATCAAGGCGGCGGCCGAGGTGCTCGAGGTGAGCGAGCAGACCCTCCGGCGCTGGGACAAGGCCGGGAAGCTGCGGGCGAAACGACACCCGATGAACGGGTACCGGCTGTACCCTCGCCGCCAAGTTCTGGAGCTACGGAGGCGGATCCACTCAGGATCCGAGAACGCATCATGAAGGCGGACATCCTCAAGCTGCTGCTGCAGTCTCACGCGGAGGGCGACGAGTCGTCGTTCCGCAAGGCAGCGCTGCAGCTTGCGGCGGCCGAGAGCACCGCAGGCCACGTACGCGTCGCGGAGGAGATTCGGGCGATCATCGCCAAGATGCCCGCGACGAGCGTCCGCAAGAAGATGCCCGTCGTCGACATCGCCGCACCACGCGGTGATCTCGCGGACATCCTCGAGGGCGGCCACCGCGAGGAGCGCCTCCGCGACATCGTCTTGCGTCCCGAGGCAGAGGAGACGCTCAAGCGCGTGCTCTCCGAGAACCGGTCGCGCGCACGGCTCGAGCGGTTCGGCGTGTCGCCGCGTCGCCACCTGCTCTTCCACGGTGCTCCCGGCTGCGGCAAGACGCTCGCGGCCGCCGTGCTCGCCGGCGAGATGGGCCTGCCGTTGATGACGGTGCGCTTCGACGCGCTCTTCTCGCGCTTCCTCGGGGCCACCGCCGTGCAGCTCCGGGCGATCTTCGCGGAGATGCCGCGCCGCCCGGGCGTGTACCTCTTCGACGAGTTCGACTCGGTTGCCAAGGCCCGTGGCGACTCGCAGGACGTCGGCGAGATGAATCGCGTCGTCACCGCGTTCTTGCAGCTCGTCGACGCCGACATGAGCGGCAGCATCCTCGTCGCCGCGACCAACCACGTCGAGCTGCTGGACCGGGCCGTGTTCCGCCGCTTCGACGTGATCGTGCCCTTCGACAAGCCGACCCGCGAGCAGATCGCGGAGCTGATGAAGCTGCGGCTCTCGACGGTGGGCCTCCGCGATGATGCGGCCACACGTCTCGCGGCTCACGCAGAGGGCTGGAGCTTTGCGGACGTCACGCGCGCCTGTGATGATGCGGTCCGCACGATGGCCCTCGACGATCGTGAAGAGATCTCCGAGCGTGATGTTGTCCTGGCCCTCGAGGATCTCAAGCGACGCAACGTACCGGCCAGGAGCTGACCCATGGCCGACGCGCGGCTCCCGCTCCTCCGAGGTCGAATCACCTCGGTGGACACCTATGAAGCGCCTCAGCAAGGCGGCGGTGTTCCGCCCGCGATGCCCTCGCTCGATCCGAAGGCCCATCGCTCGGCGCTGATCCAGCAGCTTGACGCCATCACGCAGCAGGTGAACGCGCGCGCCGAGACCACGCGTGACGAGCTGGCCAAGCGCGAGATCGTCGCCGTGCGGCCAGCGGCGAACACGCAGCTCGCGGCGGACCAGCTCGACGAGTCGAAGGCGGACGCACGCCTCGTCGGCGTGATGCCCGAGACCGGGACGGTGCTGCTCGATGTGGCCAGCGCCGACCTCGGCTACCTGCGCGAGAAGATCGAGGCCTTCGCAGACGACTCCAAGGTCATTGCGAAGACGAAGAAGGACGGCTCGCCCAAGCTGGATGAACACGGCGTTCAGGTGACGGCGCGCGCCTCGGAGAAGGCCATCGCGCCGGTGGGCAGCATCGGTCTTGCGCGACTGGAGGATGTCGGCGTTGGCCAGCGTCAGGTCAACGCGATTCCCGCCGACCGTGCGTGCTGGTTCGAGATCGGCTGTCGTGGCGGGTATCGCTCCTCCGAGCAGGACACCCTCAACAGCCGCGCGCAGATCGCTCGTCAGCTCCACCGCCTCGGCGTGAGCCAGAAGCTCGACGAGTTCCTCGGCCCCGAGCAGGTCTACTTCTTCGTGCGCGTGACGCGGGCGCAGCTCGCTGCGCTACAGGCGGCGACCGACTGCATCTACGACGTCGAGCTCGCGCCGCAGCCTCTGCGCGATCTCAAGCTGCTCGACGGCCTCGAGACGAAGGACATCGCGAACTTCGAGCTCACCAAGCCGCACGAGGATGCCCCGTCGGTCGTGGTCCTCGACACCGGTGTCGCCACAGGCCACCCGCTGCTCAAGTCGGCGATCCTGACGGCGACCACCGCTGGCCCCGAGATTCCATCGCCCGAGGACACCCACGGCCACGGCACGATGATGGCGGGCCTCGCGCTGTACCACGACGTCGGCGCCGCCATCGAACGTGGGAGCGCCGAGGCGCCACACTGGCTCCAGAGCAGTCGGCTGCTGATCGCGCCCGGCTATGGCACCTCGTCCGACGAGAACTACGAGAAGTGGCCAGTCCTGACCGAGCAAGCGGTTCACGCCGCCGAGAAGGCCGACGACCGCGCGCGCAACCGCGCCTTCGTCCTCGCGATCACGCGCACGATGCAAGACCCGCCGCTCGACGGGATCGCGCCGACGTTGTGGAGTCAGGCCGTCGACCAGATCGCCTTCAGCAAGGGACAGGGGCGCCTCATGATCGTCTCGGCGGGCAACGCGCGTGACGAGCAGTGGCTCGCGTTGGCCGAGCAGCATCCGCTCTTGCAGCTCTCCGAGAAGATTCACCAGCCCGCGCAGGCCGTGAATGCGCTGACCGTCGGCGCATTCACCGCGCGTGTCGAGCTGCCGAACGACAAGGACTACGCGGAGGCTCGCGTCGTCGCGACGAAGCCGGGCGGCATCTCGCCGTACACGAGCACCGGGCTCGTCGGAAACGAGTGGCCCATCAAGCCCGACGTCGTGTTCGAGGGCGGCAACCTCGCGATCAGCGGCACGCTCCCTAACGACACCGTGCCGACGCTGTCGGCGCTCACCACGAGCATTCGGCACACGCACGGCAGGCCCGTCGCGCTGATGTCTATGACGAGCGAAGCCGCTGCACGCGCAGGTCACCTCGCGGCGCACATCTGGAGGCTCGAGCCCAAGCTTCGTCCCGAGACGGTACGTGGCCTCATCGTCCACTCGGCGAGTTGGTCGAAGGCGATGCTCGACGACTTCCCCGGCATGAACGATCGGCTCCTCGCGTGCGGCTACGGCGCGCCCAACGAACGGCTCGCGGCGGAGTGCGCGCAGGGCGTGGCGACGATCGTCGTCGAGGACTCGATGCCGAACGCGGTCATCGAGGAGGAGCCGAAGAAGAAGCCCCCGAAGCGCGCTACGACCAAGACGACGGAGCCGAAGGTCCGGCGCAAGGTGAAGCTGTACAAGCTGCCGATACCCGAGAGCCTGCTGACCGACGCGGACCCCGACGTCGAGTTGCGCGTCACGCTCTCGTACTTCACCGAGCCCAACAAGTTCGGGCGGCGCACGTACCACGGGCTCGATCTCAAGTGGGATATGCAAGGCCCGCAGGAGTCCGACGACGCGTTCATCCAGCGCATCAACGTCTTGAAGCGCGCGATGGACGCTAAGGGGAAGCGCGTGAAGCCCGCCAAGACCAAGTCGTTCGATTGGGACATCGGCATCCAGGCTCGGAGCCGAGGCACCGTCCAGAGCGATCGATGGCGCGGGAAGATGTCTGCGCTGGTCGGCGACAAGCTGATCGCGATCGTGCCGGTGCTCGGCTGGTGGGAGCAGCGGAAGGCGCTGCGGATGCAGGAGATGAAGTTCTCCCTCGTCGTCTCCGTGTTCGGGCCTGGCGTCTACGCCGCCATCAAGCCAAGGGTCGAGATCGAGCCGCGCATCACGCTCGAGGTGTGAGGCCCGCCCACGCCGCCCGCTGCTCGGCCCACGCCCCTGCGTGGGCCACCGCCCGCAGGGTCCGCTCGGCCATCGGCGCAGCAGGGCTCTGGCCGTCGCACTCGGCATGACAACCCGGGTAGCCGGTTCGCGTGCGGGATTTGACGATCTAACGCGACTGCGTCACTCCCCTCGGAAGCCGGTAGGCGCGCTCCGAGGGGAGATGCCCTGATTCTGACGCAGTAGTGCGAAAGTGCATCTTTCTCCGTGGGGCGCAGCTGCTCCATGGGACGCGCCTCGGAGAGGTCAGCCCAGCAGCTTGCGCTTGGCCGCCGTGAACTCCTCTTCCGTCAGGTGGCCCCGCTCCTTCAACGCCGCGAGCCGCTCCAACTCCTGGGCCAGGCTCTGCGGCGGTGCGGGCGCATCCTCGGGCGCCGCGCCGCCCACCGCGATGATGGCCGCGCTGATGCTGGAGGCCACCACGCCAATCAGCCCGATGCCCATCAGCATCAGCACCGTGGCGACGAGCCGGGCCAGGCCCGTCCGCGGGGTGATGTCGCCGTAGCCTACCGTGGTGGTGGTGACGATGGCCCACCAGAGCGCGTCACCGAAGTGGCTGAGCGCGGGGTTGGTATCACGCTCCAGCAGCCACACGACCGAGGCCAGACTCAGCACCACCGAGGCGGAGATGACCAGCGTGTGCCCCAGCTTGTTGCGGTTGATGAGCACATCCACGAAGGCCAGCCCGCGCAGGCGCCGGAGCGCGGTGAGGGCGCGCAGCAGCCGCAGCACCCGCGCCAGCCTCAGCACCTGGGCGATGCGCAGGAAGGCGAACGCCTCGAAGTAGAGCGGCACGAGGCCCGGCAGCTCGTACCAGTGCCGCTTCCACCACGCCTTGCGGTCCTCCGCCCTCGCCCACCCCACGACGAAATCGCCGAGGAAGAGCAGGACGAAGAGCAGGTCCACCGCCGCGAGCACCTGGAAGCGGGGATCCGGCCAGTGGATGCCCTCCAGCTCGACCCAGAGGATGGGCCCGAGGCTGGCCACCGCCAGCACCACCATCAACAGGTTCCACGCGGCCTGGCCGCGTGCACCGCCCCCCTCCGTCGCTTCCGGAAGGGCTTCGAGCGCCTCATGCCGTTCCATGAGCCTCGACGCTACGCGACAGGTGGCCTCGCGGAAACCCCTGTCTGGAGGGGCCGTGTCAGCCCGGCTTGCCGCGCAGCCGGGCCAGCTCGGCGAGGGCCTCGGCCAGTTGGCGCTCGGACGCCTCCCGGCGCCGCGTCTCCTCGACGCGCAGACGAGCCTCCTCAGCGCGCAGGCGTGCTTCCTTGGCGCGTAGACGTCTCTGCTCCGCGAGCTGCTGCTCGAGCTCAACGCGCACCTGCGCATCCCGGGTGCGCTGAACTTCGAGCGAGGCGATCATCTCATCCGCCTCCAGCAGTGGCACCCCATCGCGAAGGAAACGCAGCCGCTCGCCCTCTACCCGCAGGTCCAGACCCAACACCTCGGACGCGAAGCGACCCTGCTGCGGCAGGGCCGCGCGATAACGCCGCCGGCCCGCCGACAACCTCCACCCGGTGAGCCGCAAACGCCCGCGATCGAAGAGGAAATACTCGCGGATGCCGAGCCGGGCGAAGCGCTCCACGTTGCGCTCCAGGTCCTTGCGCCGATCGCCCGCCACATGAATCTCCAGGGCGAAGTCGAGCCCCTTGCCCTCGGCGCTCACCACCCAGCTCATGCGCTCGTGCGTTTCCACCCCCATGACGGCGATGACATCGGGAGCGAACATGCGCTCGCCCGGGTAGTACACGGGCAGCTCACAGGCCAGGTACACCTTGCGGCCCGTGCGCGTGAAGAACCCTCCCAGCACCTGGCGTATCCGAACCTTGGCATTGAAGTGCGCATCCCCTTCGGGCGGAGCCTCCTCGGAGACCGGAAACTCGGACGGCAATCCGTCAACGATACGCGCCCGTTCCTCGGGAGACAGCCGCTCCCATACCTCCTACGGCGGCGCGCGCGGATCATCCGGATCGATGCGGTAGGGCCCGATACTCATGATAAGCGCTCGGCGGAAGGCAGCTGGTCGTCGGATGGGGATGGCATCGGGGTGGCCCCTCGTGCAGGGACCGGGCAGCCGGACCCGAATCCCCTGCACCTGACCTCCGAGACGATATCCATCCCACGTGACTTCACAAGTCACGCGGGGTCGCGCTTCGGGATTCAACCCGGGTGACGGGCACCCTCACCCCGTCCCTCTCCCGAGGGGAGAGGGGAAGTGGGCAGGGGAAATGGGCAGGGGAAATGGGCTCGGACTGCATCAGGAAAGTCAGGGAGGGAGGCGCTCAACTACTCGCGGAGGTGTAGTGGCCGATCGAGTGCAGCCACACCCGCCGCGACAGGAAGGCGAAGAGCATGGAGCCCACCACCGCCCAGACGAGCGACATCCACGGCAGCCGTCCCAGCATGGCCTGCGCGGGGAAGGTGGTCATCACCGCCAGCGGAATGACGAAGGTGAAGACGAAGGCCAGCAGCCCGCGGAACACCGAGGCCGGCCAGCGCGCCGCGTCGAAGATGGACGTGAAGAAGTACGTGAGGTTGTCCACCTTCACCACGTAGAAGGCCGCGCTCACCGTCAATATCCACAGCGAGTAGAGCAGCAGCACGCTCGTGCCCAGCAGCACCAGTGAGGCCAGCACGCCCACGAGCGAGGGAGCGCGGCCAATGAGGTGGAAGCCGTAGGCGAACAACCCCAGGCCCGCGAGCACGTTGATGGAGCGCCACGGCAGGAAGCGCGCGGTGGACACCAGGAACTGCGCGTCCGCGGGCTTGAGCAGCACGAAGTCCAGCGTCCCCTTGCGGATGTGCTCCACCACGCCGGTGAGGCTCGGGTTGATGGCGCCCTCCAGGATTCCCTGCAGCAGGGTGAACCACCCGATGACCAGCAGCGCCTCGCCGAAGCTCCACCCGGCGATGGACTGCCGCTCGCGGTAGACGACGAACAGCGGGGCCAGCGCGGTGGCCGTCCAGAAGAGGGAGATGATGCCCTCGATGACGAAGTCGCCCCGGTATTGCATCGCCAGCAGGCTCGAGGCCCGCAGCTGCACGCCGAGCAGACCCAGGTAGCGCCTCAGCATCTCCCTCACCCTCCAAAGGCCGCGAAGCGCTTCAGGCCCCGGTTCCAGAGTCCCAGGCTGATGGCCAGCATCAACCCCACCCACAGCCACTGGCGCCCCAGCAGCCCCAGCGCCGCCCCGAAATCGTGCGCGTTCGTCATCAACTCCACCGGCAGGCCGATCTGATAGCGGAAGGGCAGCCAGTCGAGGATCTTCCGCCACAGGGGCGGGAAGAGGTCCACCGGATAGAGGTAGCCCGAGCACACGAAGAAGAGCGCCAGCCACACGTCCATCAGCTTGGTGCTGCTCTCCATGTAGAGACTCAGCGTGCCGATGGCCACGTTCACCAGGAAGGTGATGAGCCAGCCGCCGAAGAGCGACACGAGGAAGAAGGCCCAGCCCCACGCCGTCTGGGGCACCGAGCGCCAGCCCACCGTGGACACGGCGAAGAGGGCCACCGGCACCACCACGAACAGCCGCATGGGCATGGCGCCGATGTTCTCCGCCGCGTAGCCCCACAACGGCGAGATGGGCCGCAGCAGGCGCATGGCCAGCGTGCCCTGGCGGACCTCGTAGTTGATCATCCACGCCGCCCACGCCCCCGTCATCTGGCGCACCACGAAGGCCGCCAGGAAGTAGCGCACGAAGTCCTGCGAGCCGTACGGGCCCACGGGCGCCTCGCGCGCCACCGCCGTCCACAGCGCCATCATGATGAGCGGCATGGTGGTGGACAGCACCCAGACGAACATCTCCGCCCGGTAGGCCACCGCCTCGGAGACGCCGATGCGCAACAACGTGGGCAGCGCCCGCAGTGTGCTCCGCGCGCTCATGTGCCCACCTGCTCCCGGCGCGCCTTGCTCTCGGCGAACAGCTCGCTCATGACCTCCTCCAGCGGCGCGTTCTCCACCGTCAGGTCCTGCACCGGCAGGCTGGAGAGGGCCCGGCTCACCGTGGCGTTGACGGCGTCCTGCGGCACCTGCAGCACCGCCGTGGCGTTGTCGTGCGTCACCACCTTGCCCAGGGCCGCCAGGCTGTCCGCCGCCACCGCCTGCTCGAGGCGCAGCACCACCCGCTTCTCCGGCCGCACCCGCTGCACCAGCGCGTCCAGGCCCCCGTCGTACGACAGCAGGCCCTTGTCGATGACGATGACGCGCGGGCACAGCGCCGCCACGTCGTCCATGTAGTGGCTGGTGAGGATGAGCGTGGCCCCGTTGCGCTCGTTGTAGGACTTGATGAAGGTCCGCATGGTGGCCTGCATGGACACGTCCAGGCCGATGGTGGGCTCGTCCAGGAAGAGCACCCGGGGCCGGTGGATGAGGGCCGCCGCCAGCTCGCACTTCATCCGCTCGCCCAGCGACAGCTGCCGCGCCGGCTTGCCGATGAGCTCCTCCAGCTCCAACAACGTCACCAGCTCGTCCAGCGTCTGCTTGTATTGGGCGCGGGGGACGTCGTAGATGGCGCGATTGAGCTCGAACGTCTCGGCCGGCGGCAGGTCCCACAGGAGCTGCTGCTTCTGCCCCATCACCAGCATGATCTTCTTGAGGAACGCATCCTCGCGGTGGCGGGGAACATGACCATCCACCCGCACTTCACCGCTCGACGGGTGGAGCAACCCGGAGAGCACCTTGAGGGTGGTGGTCTTCCCGGCCCCGTTGGGACCGAGGAAGCCCACGCGCTCGCCGGGCTTTATCTCGAAGGAGATGCCATCCACCGCCTTCACGGACGTATAGGTCCGGTGGATGACGGAGCGGAGGGCGGCCTTGAGGCCAGGCGGGCGCTTGTGGACCTGGTAGTGCTTGCGCAGGTCTCGGACGGAAATCATTTGGGACGGGGTTTAACGCGGTTGCCCGGCAGAGGCGACCCCTCGTTGGAAGGCAGGGTTGGATGAGTGGCGCTTACGGCAAGGACCTGGAGCGGTGGATACCGCGGCTCATCGCCGTCTGGCGCGAGGCCCGGAAGCGAGGGGATGGCCCCGAGACGCGCCTGACCCCCCAGGAGGTGAAGGAGGTGGGCGCGGGGGTGAAGCAGCTCTCGCTCGGGCTGACGCGCGACCGGAAGCTGGCCGGCGCGAAGTACATGGACGACCCGAAGCTGCTGGGCGCCTACCTGCTCTTCTACTGGCCCGTCTCCTACGCCCAGGCCCGCGAGGCGCTCGGGGAGCTGCCCAACCGGCCACGCACCGTGCTGGACCTGGGGAGCGGACCGGGCCCCATGGCCTTCGCCGCGCTGGACGCGGGGGCCGCCGAAGTGACGGCCGCGGACCGGAGCAAGCCTGCGTTGACGCTCGCCCGGGCGCTCGCCGCGGAGGCGGGCGAGGCACTGGCCACCCGGGAGTGGGATCCCACGCGCAAGGCGGCCCCGCCCGAGGGCAAGTACGACCTCATCACCATGGGCCATGTGCTCAACGAGCTGTACGGCTCGGGGGACGAGGCGGTGAAGCCGCGGGCGGCGCTGCTGGAGCAGGTGCTGGCGCAGGTGAAGCCGGGCGGGAGCCTGCTGGTGCTGGAGCCGGCGCTGCGCGAGACGTCGCGGCTGCTGCTGAAGGTGCGGGACGAGATGGTGGAGAAGGGCTACGCCATCCGCGCGCCGTGCATGTACCGGGGGGCGTGCCCGGCGCTGGTGAAGGAGAGCGACTGGTGCCACGCGGAGCGCGACTGGCCGATGCCCAAGGTGGTGGAGGAGATCGCCCGGGCGGCGGGGCTGCACAAGGAGTCGCTGAAGATGAGCTACCTGATGCTGGCGCCCAAGGGCGAGGGCTGGCCGGAGCCGAGGCCGGAGCGGCTGTTCCGCATCGTGTCCGAGTCGCTCGAGGGCAAGGGGCGGCAGCGCTTCATCGGCTGCGGGCCCGAGGGCCGCATGGGACTGGCGATGCAGGAGAAGCACCGCACGGAGAAGAACGAGCGCTTCTTCAAGCTGCACCGGGGGGACGTCATCTCGGTGACGAACACGGAGGCGAAGGGAGACGGGCTCGCGCTGGACGACACGTCCGAGGTGAAGGTGGTGGCCTACGCGGGCAAGGGAGTCCCCCCTGCCCCGCCCCCCTCGCCCCCCACTCCGCCCCCCACCCCTCTCCCCTCGGGAGAGGGAAAGGGTGAGGGTACCTGAGCCCCGGGTTCCCCCAGGAAGAGGGCCCGTGGCGCCAGGGCCCTACTTGAGAGGAGTGGAGAACCCGCCGTCGAGCAGCAGGCCGCGCATGAAGCGGAAGGCGAGCACGCTCTCGCGGGCGGAGACAACGAGGGCCTGGGCGAGCACGCTGGCCTCGACGCGCAGCAGCGTCAGGGAGCCCGGCGAGGGAGCATCGGTGCGAGCGGCATTCAGGAGGGACGTGACGTTCATGGGAGCCGACTCTTCACCCTCCATGAGGAGCCCGCGTTGCACCCGGGTCAACTCCTGGTGACATCGTACCGGGAGGCGTCGCCCGCGCCTTCTCCACGGGCCTCGGCAGCCGGACGGTGAAGCACGAGCCCCTTCCGGGCTCCGACTCGGCCTCGATGCGGCCCCCGTGCCCGGTGACGATGCCATAGGCGACGGCCAGACCCAGGCCCGTCCCCTCGCCCACGGGCTTGGTCGTGAAGAATGGCTGGAAGAGCCGGCCCAGGGTCTCCTGGGACATGCCCGCGCCGTTGTCTCGCACCCGCACGAGCACCTCGTCGGGCCCGGCGGAGGTGCTGACCTTCACCACGCCGCCCTGGGAGGGCAGCGACTGCGCGGCATTGACGATGAGGTTCACGAGCACCTGGCCAATCTGCCGGGGCTGGCCCACGAGAGGTGGGAGCTCGCCGAGCTCCAGCTCCACGCCGCAGCGGTGCTTCAGCTCGCCCTGGGAGAGGCGGATGGCGGAGGAGACCTCGTGATTGAGATCGAACTCGACGGGCGCTTCCGGGTCGTTGCGCGCGAAGCGGCGCAGGTCCGCCACGATGGCATTGACGCGGCGGATGCCGTCGAGCGTCGCGGGCAGCACGTCGTCCACGTACTCGCGCAGCTCCTCCGGGAGCTGGGGCTGCGCCGCCAGGTCCTTGCTGAGCGACCGGATGTTGCTGGTCACGAAGGCCATGGGGTTGTTGATCTCATGCGCGATACCGGCCGCCAGCATGCCCAGGCTGGACAACTTCTCCTGCGCCACGAGCTGGGCCTGCATCCGCAGCAGCCGCTGGTGACTCTCGCGCGAGGCGTCCAGTGCCGCGGCGAGCTGCTGGCAGCGCGCCTCTCCGATGCAGAAGAAGAGGACGGCCATGACGCAGAACATGGCGATGAACGAGGGCTCGAGCCCCGTGCGCAGCGCCAGCCCGGCCGACACCGCGAGGAAGACGGCCAGCCCGGAGCGGTGCATGGCGGCGTGGCTCTCCCGCTCCCGGAACCCACTGAGGAAGAACGCCTGGAAGAGCACGTTGAACCAGGCCAGCAGGTTCCAGTGAAGGACCTCGGACATGGCCGTGCTGATGAGCAGGTTGGTGCCCATGATGAGCCACCCCCCGAGCACTTCCCGCTTCGTCCGGTTCATCCAGTGGGCCAACAGGATGTTGAGCCCGGCGCGGGCGACGAACAGCGCGCAGAGCACCCCCACGGTCACCCACTGCCCCCAAGCACTCGCCACCAGGATGACCTGGAAGATGAGCGAGGACAGCACGGCCCAGAGAATGAGCCGGTGGTTCACGGGATTGGCGTGGGCCTCACTGCCGACGCCCGTCCCGGAGAGGGCAGGCGGTTGACGCATGTCCATGTCGCGCTCGCGACCGCTGCGCCACGTGCCCCCCTGGCGTCCGGTGCGACTCCTCTTTCGCTCTCCGGAGAGGAGCGTAGGACATGGGCGGAGATGGCAGCAGACCCGCCGTGCCAGGAGCGCTCGACCGCCCCCGGGACTGTGCGCTGGAGCACACCCGGAATGTTCAGATCGCCAGGCCGAACGAGAGGTACGGGCCGGGCAGCACGTCCTGGTGGACGACGCCATCCACATGGCCCGCGTCGTTCAACACCAGCATGCGCATGCCACCGCGCAGGGCCAGCATGCGCCAGTCGCCGAAGTACCACGCCAGTCCCCCCGCCGCGTCGAGCTGGCGGTAGGGCCACGGGGTGAGCTGCACCCGGGCCTCCAGGGACAGCGCGCTCACCAGGTACAGCTCGGACGAGAGCCCCACGCTGGGGCCGACGAAGGTGACATCCGGCGCCTTCGCGATGGACAGGCCCCCCTCCAGCCGCACCCGCCCCGCCTGGCCCTTCAACACGGCCATCGACAGGTGCAGCGCCGTCACGGAGATGTCGTCCGTCACGCCGAGCCCATCCTCCGCTCGCAGGGAGAGCGCGCTCGCACGTACGAAGCCTCCGAATTGCTCCCCCTCCAGGCCCAGATGGAGGCCCACCCCCGCGCCCTGGCGCATGGCATTGGCCTCGATTCCCAGGGTGAAGTTCCTGTGCCGGCGGGACGCGAACGTGTCCTCGTGCCCGGAGGAGCGCGGTCGACTGGGCGTCACATACCCGGGCGTCACATAGGTGGTGGGGGGCTCCACGTAGTCCTGCGGCGGCGGATACGACTCCACCGGGGGGGCATCAGGCACGTCGCCGCCGGAGCCCGAGTCCTCCGTCACGGGAGAGGCATCGTGCACGGGGCCGCTGGAGCTCACGGGGGAGGCGTCATGGGTCCGCGAGCCCGACGCCTCCTCGTCCGAGGACGTCGAGCTCTTGCCGAAGCGGGCCTCCGCGGAGGCGGACGTGAGCAACGCCCCGGCGAGCAGGGCACACGACAGGACATGGCGGGGCGAGGACATGAGGGATTCCCGGTTCTGAACGACTCATGCCCCCGGACGCACCCGGCCCGGCGATATTCAACCCTTCAAGTCCTTCGCCAGCTCCTCGTAGAGGTGGATGGCGCTGCGCACCGCTTTCTCATAGTCGCCCAGGTGCAG
This sequence comes from Archangium sp., assembly GCF_057119385.1. Lineage (NCBI taxonomy): Bacteria > Pseudomonadati > Myxococcota > Myxococcia > Myxococcales > Archangiaceae > Archangium > Archangium sp. Next base: position 75,623 of record NZ_DBNGVP010000114.1, read on the forward strand.
GCTCTCGTTTTCCGAGTGCGCGTTCGTGTACGGGTCCTCCACGCCGATGAGCAGCGCCGGCACGCCGCCCAGCTCCTTGGCGAACGGCTCCACGAAGGGAATCGACGCACCGCATCCAATGGCCACCGGCTCCGCCCCGTAGCCCTTGCGCAGCGCGCGGAACGCCGCCTGGAAGGCCGGGTGCGAGATATCCGTGAACCACGGGCCCGCGGGCGGGTCCTGCTTGATGTGAAGCTCCAGGCCCCAGGGCACCACCTTCTTCAGGTGCTCCACCAGCCGCCGCTGTACGTCCTGCGCGTCCATGTCCGGCACGACGCGGATGCCCACGCGCGCCCACGCCACGTCGCAGATGATGTTGCGCGCGTCCTTGCGGCTGCTGGCCTGGATGGCGTTGATGGCCAGCGCCGGCTGCCGCCAGTTCATCTCCCACGGGTGGCGCCCACCCAACATCTGCGCCCCCGGCACCATGCCCACCTGCTTCTTGAAGTACTCCGCGTCACCCGGCAGCGCCTGGATGCTCTTGCGCTCGGCCTCGCTCAGCGGACGCACCCTGTCGTAGATGCCCTCGATGGCGATGCTCCCGTCCGGATTCGTCAACGTCGCCAGCATCCGGCACAGCGCCATCACCGGGTCCGGCACCGGCCCGCCCCACATGCCCGAGTGCACCGCCTGCCGCAGCGCGCGCACCTCCACGTCCACCGTCACCAGTCCGCGCAGCGCCGTGGTGATGGACGGCAGCCCCGTCTCGAAGTTCGACGTGTCCGTCAGCACGATGGCGTCCGCCTTCAGCAGCGCCTTGTGCTTCTGCAGGAACGTGCCGAGGTGTTCGCTGCCCACCTCTTCCTCGCCCTCGATGACGACCTTCACGTTGAGCGGCAGACCTCCCGTGCCCTTCAGCCACGCGTCCACCGCGGAGGTGTGCACCACGATGCCCGCCTTGTCGTCCGCCGAGCCCCGGCCGTACAGCCGCCCGTCCCGCTCCCGCGGCTCGAACGGCGGGCTCTTCCACGCCGCCTCGTCTCCCGCCGGCTGTACGTCATGGTGGGCATACAGCAGCAGCGTGGGTTTGCCGGGGGCCTTCAAAATCTCGCCATACACATACGGATGTGCGCCTTGTATCTCCAAAAGCTGCACATTTTCGAACCCACGCGACTTCAACAGCCTCGCTGTGGCTTCCGCGCTCGCGCGCACGTGAGCGGGATCGAATCCGTCAAAGGACACACTGGGAATGCGGATCAACTGCTTCAAATCTTCGAGATAGCTGTTCTTCTGCGCGTCGAAATGGGCCAGGGCCTTGTCGGTGGACATGCTCCCTCACTTACTCGAAAAGCAGGCGGCGCGGGCCGCATCCGTCGACTTCCCGTCCATCCTCTTTCACACTGCGTTCAGCGATGCACGGCGTTTCAGGTTGTGCGGGCATTCGACTGGCGTATGCTTTATCATTCACACGCATGACCACCCCGACGCTGCTGCTGGTCGATGACGATCGTTTCGTCCGCCACCTCCTGAAGGACGCCATCCACGAGAGTGGGCTGGACGTGAGGCTGCTGGAGGCCTCGGATGGACAGGAGGGGCTCGAGGTGGCGGCGCGTGAGCGGCCCTCGGTGATGCTGCTGGATCTCTTCATGCCCCGGCGCAGCGGGCTGGAGGTGCTGGCCGCCATCAAGGAGTCGTCTCCCGATACACGGGTGCTCATCATCAGCAGCATGGATGCCGAGCCCGTGGTGGAGCAGGCGATGTCCGCCGGAGCCGTGGGCTTCGTGGGCAAGCCCTTCCACCCGCTGGAGATCGCCCTGGCCGTCCGGCAGGCTCTGGCCCACTGAGCCCCTCTCGAGGTGACCGCGTGTCGACGAATTACTGGATCGGAGATTCCATCGGTCGCGTGCTGGGGCCCCTGACGCTCCAGTCGCTGCGTGAGCTGATCGGCTCGGGGCGGCTCAAGGCCGTCACCCGCGCCTCGCGTGACGGCTCCTCGTGGGAGCCCATCGAGCAGTTCAACGAGGTGAAGGACCTCCTGAGCTCGCTCAAGAGCAACCCGGCCGCCGAGCAGCAGCAGGCCGAGCGGCTGCGCCAGCAGCTGCGGCAGATGCAGGGCATGCCGGCCCACCAGCTCTTCGGCCTGAAGCCGGACGCGCCGGTGGAGGAGCTGCGTGGCGCCTTCTTCCGCCTGGCGAAGCGCTACTCGCCGGAGCACCAGGGGCCGGACACCCACCCCGAGCTGCGCAAGGTGCACGCCGAGGTCTTCGAGCTGCTCTCCAGCCGCATGCGCGAGGCGGAGGCCCACGCCCCTCGCGCGGCCCCGGGCGCCCGGACGGGCACGCCCCACGCCGGGGTGCGCGCCGTCCAGCAGCAGCAGGCCCCGGTCTACACGTACTCGGCCGACGAGTTCGTCGGGCTGCAGCAGACGCGCAACGACCGGCTCCAGGTGGACGTCAAGGTGACGCCCCGCACCCTGGGCATCTTCACCGACCACCGCATCATCAACCTCCAGGCCGGCGGCCTCTTCATCCCCACCGACAAGCCGCTGCAGCTGGGCACGCGCGTGGAGCTGGTGCTCCACTTCGAGCAGCAGCAGAAGCAGATCAAGCTGCGCAGCTCCGTCATCTGGGAGTACACGCTGGATGACGGCAAGCAGCCGCGGGGCTACGGCCTGGGCCTGGCGGACCTGCGAGCCGAGGAGCGCACGTTCCTCGACGAGTTCCTCCGCAGCGGCGGCCGCCCCGTGGCGCCTACAACAAGCCGCTGAGGAAGATGGCGGCCAGCATCAGGTAGCCGGCCGCCACCACCACCACGGCCTTCAGTTCCAGCCCGTCCGGATTCGTCACGTTGGCGAAGCGCATGTGCAATTCCCCCGTCATGCCCTACGCTTCGGTCTACGGAGCACGGCGGAAGTGATTGCATCCGGGAGGAAGTGAAGTGTCCGACATGGCGGAGTACCGGCCGCTCGAGGGGCTCCCCGCTCCCATCCTGGTGGTCCGCGACAACCACGTGCTCTACGCCAACCCGGCGCTGCTGCGGTTGCTGGGCATCGGCCTGGAGGAGGTGCGGACCACCGAGCTCCTGAAGCTGCTGACCCGCTACGCGCCCGCGGATCAGTCATGGCTGGAGCCCATTCACGCGAACTACGCGGGCGGGCAGGGCTTCCCCGACACGGTATGGGTCCGCATCCGCGAGGCGGGAGGCCAGGAGCGCACCTGGTGCATGCGCCGGGGCGAGGGGCCGCGGCCCGGAGAACTGCTGCTGATGCTGTTCGACGCCGAGGGCGAGGCCAACACGCGGCGGCTCACCGAGGCACTCGTACAGGCGGCCGGTGAGCTGGTGCGCTGCCGGGACGAGCAGACGGTGCTGGAGACGGCCGTGGAGGCCATCCACCAGCAGGGCTTCTTCGTGACGGTGCTGTTGCTCGAGGGGGAGATGCTCGTCCATGGGCCGATGCGGCAGGACCCCGCCCAGGTGGCCGCCGGCGAGCTGCTCTACGGGCAGCCCATCCAGGAGGTGCGCTTTGCGCGCTCCAGCGTGCCCCACCTCGCGGAGGTGCTCACCCGGCGCAAGGCGGCCTTCCACCCGGAGCTCCTGCGGGCGATGGAGAACTTCTATCCCTCGGAGCTGCTGGCGCAGATGCGGCGTGCCCACCCCATCGTCCGGGGCCTGGACGCGCCCATCTTCGTGGAGGGACAGCCCTACGGGGTGCTGTCCGTCCAGGGCGAGACGCTGACGCCCACGAGCGCGGCCACGCTGGAGCTGTTCGCGCGGCAGGTGGGCGGGGCGCTGGAGAACGTGCGCCACCACCGGCTGGCCGCCCTGCGGCTGGCCGAGCTGTCCCGGCTGCAGTCGGAGCTGGTGGCGCAGGAGCGGCTGACGGTGCTCGGCGAGGCCGCGGGCGTGGTGGCCCACGAGGTGCGCAACCCGCTGGGCTCCATCCTCAACGCGGTGGCGGTGCTCAAGCGGGACAAGCTGGGCCCCGTGGGCACGAGCGCGGTGGAGATGTTGGAGGAGGAGGCCACGCGGCTGGACGCGATGGTGAGGGACCTGCTGGACGTGGTGCGTCCGCTGGAGCCCCGGCCGCGCCCGCTCAGCCTGGGAGAGCTGGCCCGGCGCACGCTGGAGCTCTTCCACGAGCGGCGCCAGCTGGGCACCGTGAAGGTGACGGTGGACGAGACGCCCGGCCTGCCCGTGATTCAAGCGGACGAGTCCCTGCTGCAACTGGCGCTGGAGAACCTGTTGCGCAACGCGGTGCAGTCCTCGCCCACGGGAGGACAGGTGCGCGTGGCGGTGGAGGGTGTGCCGGAGGGCCTCTGCCTCATCGTGGAGGACCAGGGCCCCGGCGTCTCCTCTGGGGACGCCCAGCGCATCTTCGAGCCCTTCTTCACCACGCGCACCACGGGCACGGGCCTGGGCCTGGCCGTGGTGCGGCGGGTGGTGCTCGCCCACGGGGGCACGGTGTCGGTGGGCCAGCGGCACGGAGGCGGCGCGCGTTTCGAGCTGAGGCTGCCGCTCCAGCTGGAGCCGAAGCCCCTTCCGCTCGCCCGTTAGAGCGGGCACAGCAGGAGGCGGCAGCGCAGGCCTCCGTTGCGCACCGGGAGATTCCGGCCCTCGGGCAGGCCCAGCGCGCGGACGAGGCCCGGGTCCTCCGGGAGCAGCACCGCGGCGCGCCAGCCCGGGAAGGCCCGCCGGAAGGTGGCGCCCATGGCTCGGTACAGCCCCGGCAGGTCCTCCGCCTCCCCCACCCGCTTGCCGTAGGGAGGATTCACCACCACCAGCCCGGGCCCGAGCCCCGCGGGAGCCGCCAGCGTGCGCACGTCCTGGCGCTCCAGCGTGAGCGTCACCCCGGCCCGCCGCGCGTTGCGCCGCGCCGTGCCCAGCGAGCCCGCGTTGATGTCGTAGCCCCGCAGCGCCGAGCGCGGTGAGGGCAGGGCCTCCGTCTCCGCCCTCGCCTTGCGCGCGCTCCAGGCCGCCGCGTCGAAGCCGGGGAAGCGCTCGAAGGCGAAGGCGCGCTGGAGCCCCGGCGCCCGCCGCTGGGACATCCACGCGCCCTCGATGAGGAAGGTGCCCGAGCCGCACATCGGGTCCACCAGCGGCTCCACCCCGTCATACCCGGCCAGCACCAGGATGCCCGCGGCGAGCGTCTCGCGCAGGGGCGCCCGGCTCACCTCCTGCCTGTACCCGCGCCGGTGCATGGGCTCGCCGCTGGTGTCCGCGCTCACCGTGCAGGTGTCGCCCTCCACGCGGACCAGCAGGGTGAGGCCCTCGGAGGACTCCTCGTCCAGCGGGCCCGCGCGCTCCACCGAGGGCAGTCCCCAGGCCCGTGCCGCGGCGGCCAGCACCGCGTCCGGCCCCTTGAAGCGCGCGCGGTGCAGCACCACCGAGAGCCTCGGCGCCGTCCGCCCGTCCCACACCGGGCCCAGGGGCAGCCCCGCCAGGCCCTTGGCGAGGGCCCCGGCGTCCGCGGCGGCGAAGCGACCCAGGCGCAGCCACACACGGCTCGCCGTGCGCAGGCGCAGGTTGGCCTCCTGGTACAGCCCCGGCGCGCCCGTGAGCTCCACGCCGCCGTCCACCGGACGGGACGAGAAACCCAGGGCCTCGGCCTCGGCGTGCACGGCGGGCTCCAGCCCCGGCAGCGCCGGGACGAAGACGTGCTCCCTCTGTTGGACGTTCGTCACCTGAAGCGGCATTGTCCGCGGCTGACGCCCGGCCGCAATGCTTTCCTCGAAGGAACGTCCACCGGGCTGGTAGGAAACAGGCCATGAGCGCAGCCGTGACGACCGCCCGGAACCGCCCCAGGGAGTACGAGGTAACGGTGAGCGAGGTGCGCCTGGAGACGCACGACACCGCCACCCTGTCCCTGGACTTCGGCCCGGAGCGCCCCGAGTACAAGGCCGGCCAGTTCCTCAACCTGGACCCGCACCAGTTCCCCGCCCTGGGCCGCTTCGCCGCCTACCTCCAGGAGCACAAGGGCCGCAAGGAGCCCGCGCGCTCGTACTCGCTGGCCTCCGCGCCACACGAGCCCCGGGTGGCCATCACCGTGAAGGACGAGGACTACATCCCCGGCTTCACCCGCTACCCGCCCCTGCTCTCGCCCTACCTCGTCCACGCGCCGCTGAAGGGCTCGCGCATGAAGGTGCTGGGCTTCATGGGGCCCTACGTCCTGCCGGACGACGTGGAGGAGCGCACGGACCACCTCGTCCACGTCGTCGCCGGCTCGGGCGCGGTGCCCAACTTCTCCATCATCAAGGACGCCCTGCACCGGGGGCTCAAGCCGCGCCACACCGTCATCTGCTCCAACAAGACGTGGGGCGACATCCTCTACCGCGAGGCCTTCGAGGCGCTCGAGCGCGCGCACCCGGACAAGCTGCGCGTGGTGCACACCCTCACCCGGGAGACGGACGAGTCGCGCTTCGGCGCCGCCGTGCGCAAGGGCCGGGTGGGCGAGGCGCTGCTGGAGGAGCTCATCCCGGACCGGGCCACGTGCCTCGTCTACGTGTGCGGCCCGGCCATCACCCCGTGGGACCGGCGCAAGGCGCTGGAGACGCGCACCCCCGCCACGCCGCGCTTCATGGAGACGGTGCTCGGCCACCTCCACACGCTCGGCCTGGAGGACAAGCGCATCAAACGGGAGTCGTACGGGTAGGCTCGGGAG